>JAJXSP010000333.1 GCA_021784515.1 Myxococcales bacterium
GCGACCGCTCCCGGTGAAGAAGAAGGCGATGCGGAGCACGAACCATACGATCGAGCGGAAGGTGCGCGACACGATCATCAGCACCACGAACAGCAGGCCGCCGAGGACCAGCGAGAGGAGGGTGCGCGCGTCGAGCGGCTTCGCCCGCGCGCGATCGTTCGTCGGTGGCGCCTTGGCGATCCCGGTCGTCGCCGACGGCGAGCCCGGCGGCGCGTCACCCGCGACGAGCGCGGCGGCGATGGCGTCGGCGCCCTGCTCGATCGCCGCCCGCACGTTGCCCGCCTTGAGCTGCGGGCTCACCACCTGCCGGAGGATGTCGTTCGTGCGCAGGTCGGGCAGCGCGCCCTCGAGCCCCTTGCCCACCTCGATCCGCACCCGCCGCTCCTTGGGCGCGATGAGCAGCAGCACGCCGTTGTCCTTCCCCGCGCGGCCGATGCCCCACTGGTTGAACGCGGCGTAGGCCACGTCCTCGATCGGCTGCTCATCGAGCGAGCCGCACACGAAGGCGACCACCTCGTAGCCGCTCCTCTGGCGGATCGCCTCGAGGCGCCGATCGAGGGCGAGCCGCTCCCCTGCGCCGAGCGCGCCGGCGGTGTCGACGACGTGGCCGTCGAGCGGCGGCACCTTGAACTGCGGCACCGCTCCCGCCGGCGCGGCGAGCGCGGCCATCAACGCGGCCGCGAGCGCCAGGCCCGCCAAAGCGGGCCGCTCCAGGGCACGACGGCCGGCCAGTCGCATCGAACTAGAACTTCACCTGTGGGGCGGCCTGCGCCTCCGTCGAGGCCTTGAAGTACTGCCGCGGCTTGAACGGCCGGCCGGTCACCTTGTTCACCACCGCGCCGCTCACCTTGCCGAGCTCGGTGTTGTAGCTGCCGACGGCCTTGTTGTACTCCTCGCGCGCCCGGAGGATCCGGTTCTCGGTGCCCTCGAGCTGCACCTGGAGATCGTGGAACGCGGCGTTCGCCTTCAGGTCGGGGTACTGCTCCTGCACCATCATCAGCCGCGAGAGCGACCCCTTGAGCTGGTCCTGCGCCTTCTGGAACGCCGCCATCTTCTCCGGATCCGACAGGTCGTCCGAAGTCAGCTTGATTTGCGTGGCCTGCGAGCGGGCCGCGGTGACCGCCGCGAGGGTGTCCTCCTCGTGCTTCGCGGAGGCCTTCACCGTCGAGACGAGGTTCGGGATGAGGTCGTAGCGGCGCTGCAGGTTGGCGTCCACGTCGGCCCACGCCTGCTCGCACGCCTGATCGGCGGCGACCAGCTCGTCGTACTTCTGGCAGCCCGACAGGCACCCCGGCAGCGCGACGAGCGCCGCGGCGACGAGGGTGGTGGTGCGCGCGAACCAGCTCTTGCCCATGGGTTCTTCTCCTCGCGCCGACGACCGCAAAGGCGGGCCGGCGCCGTGGCCCTTGCCGCGTGAGCGGACAAAGGTGCGGGGAATATAGATCGTTGCCCGGCCCTGGGGGACGGTATTGCTCGAGTTGCCTTCCCCGACGCAACTCACGCAATACCGTCCCCCAACCTTTGCGCTAGACTCCGCGCTTTCATGCCGAGCCCGGCCCAGCGCAGGCGCCGCCACCGCGTCGTGGTCGCGAACCCCACGGACGGCGGGCTCCTCTACTGGCTCGTCAAGCTGTACGCGTTCGCCGCGCTCTCCGTCGGCGCGCTGTGCCTATGCGGGCTGTTTGGCCTCTACGTCCGGTTCACCGCGCAGCTGCCGCCGCTGCCCGACCTCGCCCACTACGCCGACGACGCGCCCGGCGTCACCACGCTCTACGGGCAGGAGGGCTCGATCCTCGCCGAGCTGGCGACGCAGCGGCGCGAGATCGTCTCGCTCGATCGCGTGCCGCAGAAGCTGATCGATGCCTTCGTCGCCACCGAGGACCGCCGCTTCTTCTTCCACGGCGGCATCGACCTGCGCGGCACGCTCCGCGCGCTGGTCACCGACCTGCGCGCGCACGGCGTGGCCCAAGGCGGCTCGACGATCACCCAGCAGGTCGCCAAGAGCTACCTCAGCTCCGAGCGATCCTTCTCCCGCAAGATCAAGGAGGCGATCCTCGCCCGCCGCCTCGAGGGGCGCTACTCGAAGCGCGAGATCCTCGCCCTCTACCTGAACCAGATCTACCTCGGCAACGCCGCCTACGGCGTGCAGGCGGCGGCGCGACGCTACTTCGACAAGGACGTCGCCGACCTCGACCTCGGCGAGATGGCGATGATCGCCGGGCTGGCGCAGGCGCCCTCGCGCGACTCGCCGCTCGTCGACGAGGAGGCCGCCCGCAAGCGCCGCACCACCGTGCTGATGAACCTCGCCGCGGTGGGCTCGATCACCGAGGCCGAGGCGAAGCGGTGGGCCGCCACGCCGCTCGTCGTGCGCCCGCGCCGCGACTACTTCCACGAGGTGACGCCCTACTTCGCCGAGCACGTGCGGCGCGACCTGGTGCGCCGCTGGGGCGAGCGCGAGGCGGAGCGGCAGGGGTTGCGCTCCGTCGACGACAAGGCGCGCAGAAAGGCGGTGCAGAGGCTCGGCGAGAAGTGGCTCTACGAGGGCGGCTACCGCGTCGAGACGACGGTGATCCCGCAGCTCGACGTGCTGGCGCAGGAGAACGTCGACGTGGCGGTGCGCAAGCTCGACAAGCGGCAGGGCTGGCGCGGCCCCGAGGCGCACCTCGTGGGGCGGACCTCGGACATATTTCGTCAGCGCGCCCGCGACCTCTACGGCGCCGGCCCGCTCGTCGAGGACCGGCTCTACCTCGGCCTGGTCGAGGAGGTCGGCTCGTCGGAGGCGCGGGTGCGCGTTGGCGGCAAGCTCCACCCGCTGCCGCTGTCGAACATGACCTGGGCGGCGCGCTACTCGGCGAGCGATGCCACCAACGACAAGACGGTCGGCTCCGTCGGCGAGGCGCTGAAGAAGGGCGACGTGGTGTGGGTGCGCTGGGCCTTCCACACCCGCACGGCGCGCTTCTCCGAGTTCACCTACAACGAGGAGGGCGACGCGGTCTGGCTGCCCGAGTCGGGACCGCGGCGGCCGCCGCCCGGCCCGCAGGTGCTCGCGCTCGAGCAGACGCCGCGCGTCTCGGGATCGCTCTACACCGTCGACCACCAGAACGGCTACGTGCTCGCGATGGCCGGCGGCGACGACTTCGACGCGAGCGAGTTCAACCGCGTGGTGCAGTCGTGCCGCCAGCCCGGCAGCGCCTACAAGCCGATCTACTACTCGCTCGCGCTCGACCACGGCTACTCGTTCGACACGCAGTGGAACGACCGCCCGAAGGCCGAGGTCGATCCCATCACCGGCGAGCTGTGGGTGCCCGAGAACATCGACGGCACCTACGGCATCCAGGTGTCGCTGGAGCGCGCGATCGTCTGGTCGAAGAACCCGCCGTCGGGGGAGATCTTCTCCACGCTCGGCACGAAGGCCGTCGAGGAGTGGCACAAGAAGCTCGGCTTTCAGACGCCGCTCGTGCCGAACGAGGTCTGCTACAAGAAGCTCTGCCCGTCGCTGGCGCTCGGCGCCTCGTGCGTGCACACCGACGACCTCACGCGCGCGTTCGCGGTCTTCGCGCGGGACGGCCGGCCGCTCGAGACGGTGTACGTGCGGCGGGTGCTCGACCGGCGCGGCCGCGTCATCGAGGACAACACCGCGTGGGATGACCCGCTCCTCGACGGCGCCTCGCGCCTCGACCGGGTCGCGGCGCGCTTCGGCGACGAGCCGGCGCCGGTGATTCCGCCGCGCACCGCGCACCTCATGTCGAAGCTGCTGCGCGAGATCGTGACCCAGGGCCACTCGGCGCCGATCCGCGCGATCAAGATCCCGGCGGCGGGCAAGACCGGCACCTCGTCGCGCACCTCGGACGTCTGGTTCGTCGGCTACACCTCGCGCTGGATGACGACGGCCTGGATGGGCGAGGACACCTACGAGCGGCAGCTCGGCTACAAGGACGCCTCGTTCATGCTCAGCGTGCCGATGTGGGCGCGTTACATGGCGGTCGCCGCCTCCGACATGCCGCTCGAGGAGATCCCGTGGGACACGCCGCCCGGCGTGAAGAAGGGCGATCGCGGCGGGCCGCTCAAGGCGGGCTGGCCGCCGCCGCCGCAGCTCGGCTACTCGCCCGACGGCAAGCCCTACCAGCTGCCGGACAAGTTCAAGGGGCTGGTCAACACCGGCACCGCCGCGCCCGAGGGCCTGACGCAACAGAAGGTGCTGCGCGTGCCCGGCGGCGTAGGCCCCCCTAAGATAGGTTTGCGGGGGGAATCCCCCCGGGTCCCGCCGAAGCCGGGCCAGCCGATCCCCGTCGCTGCACCGAAGCGCTGACCGCGCGTGTACACTGCGCGCGATGCAAGCGCGCGCGCTTTTCTTGACGACGGTGATCCTCGGCGGCTGCGCTCACCCGATGGCGCTGCACGGCGAGCATGCGACCGACCAGCTGGCCCTCGCGATCGACGCGCGCCTCGATGGCACCGCCGGCGCCGCGTCGGTGTGGGTGGTGAACCATTCGGAGGACCCGGTGGAGGTGGAGCTCGATGCGATCCGGCTGCGCGACGGCAAGGGCGCGCGCTACGCGCCGCTCGGGCAGGCGCAGAAGTTCGCCGGCGACGAGCAGGGCGTCCGGCGCGTGCCGCTCGGCGCGCTGACCATTCCGCCCGGAGCGCACCGGCTCGTCGAGCTGGAGTTCGAGAAGCTGCCGCCCGCGGCGAGCGACTACAGCCTCGTCGTGCCGACGGCGTTCTCCCTCGGCATCGCGGGCCAGGTCGCGCTCAAGCCGCTGCGCGTCGCGCTCGCGCCCGCGAAGGCCGAGTTCTACGACCCGTTCGTCGAGTAGCGCCGGTCAGGGGATCAGTCCGGGGTCGTCGTCGGGCATCTCGTCGGGGACGACCGCCTCGGCGCCCGGATCGAGGATCGGCGAGGGCGGCGCGGCCACCGTCTCGTCGGAGGTGGCCTCGTCGGCGTCGCGATCGGTCGGCGCGGGAGAGGGCGCGTCGCCGGTGTCGACCCAGTAGGTGTCGTGGTCGCGATCGACGTCGAGGTGCACGTGGACGCCGTTCGGGTAGTAGCCGACGCCCGACGGGTGGAAGGTAGCGCGCAGGTACTTGATGATCGCCTCGTTGGGGACGCCGGGGATGCGGAAGTCGACGGCGTGGCCGGTGATGTGGCGCGAGTGCTTTCGCGCCGAGAACTCACGGGGCCGGTAGCCGGAGAACACCTCGACCCGGCGGCCGAAGTGGCGCGCCACCTCGTAGAGCCACTTCGCGAGCCGCGGGTCGATGTGGCGACGCCTGCCCGTGTGGTGGTCCCTCATGAAGCGGTCGAAATCCTTCGCCGCGGCGGCGCGCGGGCGCCCCCGCTCGTCGAAAGGGCGGAAGGCGAGATCCTCCCCGAGGTTCGCCTCGTGCAACAGCACCGACGGGAAGTGCGGCACGCGGACGGCCGGGGTCGAAAAGCGGCGCGCCTTGTCGTGGCCGAGCACGATGCGCCCGTGGGCGCGCGACTTCGACGCGTCGGCCTCGGCGGCCCGATCGGCGGCCGGCGCCGGAGCGGCGTGGCGCACGATCATCGCCGGCGGCAGCGCGGCGCGCGAGGCGACCTCCACCGGGGCCGTCCCGCGAACCTCCTTTTCCTTCTTTGCCTGCATCACCTGCTTTTCCTGCATCACCTGCTTTTTCTGTTTTTCCTGCTTCACCTGCTTTTGCTCTTTTTCCTGCTTTACGTGCGAAATCCTGGTCACCTTGGAAAGCTGCTTTTCCTTTGGCGTGCCCGTCGACCGGCGGACGGAAGGAGCGGCCTTCTTCGCCGGCGCGGCGTGGCGCGGGGGAGTGCGCGCGGCGAACGCCACCGACGGCGAGGCGACGAGGAGCAGGGAGAGGAGGGCTGGCTTCCACATGCCCCGATCGATCGATCCACCGCGGTGCGGGCGCAACTTTTCGACGCTTTTTCTTCTTGCGCGGACGGCCGCCGCCTCGCACAAGCCCCCCGTGACGCGAAGCCAGCTCATCGAAGAGGTGGTCCGACGGTGCAACCTGGCCACGCCCACCGCCGAGGCCGTGGTGCGCGCGATCTTCGATTCCATGGCCGAGGCCTTCGGGCGCGGCGACGGCGTCGAGCTGCGCGGCCTCGGCTCGTTCACCCTGCGCGAGCGGCCCGCCTACCGTGGCCGCAACCCGCGCACGGGCGACGCCGTCGACGTGACGCCGCGGCGCGTGCCCCACTTCAAGCCCGGCCGGCCGCTCCGCGCGCGAATCGAGGCGCTGCCACCCGCCACGGTTGACCGCGCCACGCGGCGCGGGTAGTGTCCCCGCCTCGCTTCCGTTACGAGGAGAGGACACGATGGGAATGCGTTCGAAGCGCCGGGTGAAGCAGCGGGCCACCACGCACTCGAAGCGGGTCAAGGCGACCCAGAAAAAGCGCACGCGCGCTCACTCTCGCGGGCTGCACCCGGCGTCGAAGCGCCGCCGCATGCGAAGCGGGAGATCGTCTCAAGGGAAGGCCCGCCGCCGCGTCAAGAAGTAGCGTCAGCGCGCCGCGATCCGCAGGACGCGCCCCGCGTCCGCGTCCACCAGCAGCTCCTCGCCGTCGACGATCGCCTCACTCGCGCGACCCGCGCCGAGTACGGCCGGCACGCCGTACTCGCGCGCGAGCGTGGCGCCGTGGCAGAGCGCGCCGCCGTGATCCGTGACCAGCGCGGCGGCGCCCTGGAGGAGGTAGGAGAGCGAGGGCAGGATCGCGCGGACGACGAGCACCGCGCCGACGGGGAGCGCGAGCGGCGGCGACTCGGCGTCACGCAGGACGAAGGCGCGCCCGCGGCCGCGCCCGCTGGTGCCGAAGCCGCGGAGGACGCCCGCCGCGCCCGCGCCGCGCCAGGTCGGTTGGCGGCCACGGATCTCCGACGGCGGCGCCAGGTCGCGTTGCTCCTCGCGCAGCGCGCGCGCGGTGAGGGCGCGGTCGGGATCGATCACGCCCCGCCGCACGTCCTCGATCGGCAGCTCGCAGACCAGCGCGGGATCGGGCAGCGTGCCCTCCACGTAGCGCTGGTTTCCGACGGCGAGGAGCGCGCGCCGCACCGCGCGCTGGGCGCGAAAGAAGAGCGCGTCGTCGTCCTCGGCGAGCGCGAGCGCCTCCTGCGCCGCCGGCAGGAGCACGGCTAACGCGCTCCGCGCCACGCCCTCGAGCCGGCCGACGACCGCGCTCGCCGCCGTCC
>JAJXSP010000010.1 GCA_021784515.1 Myxococcales bacterium
TGTCGTGCTGTGCCATGTCGGGCGGCACGGCCATGTCCGTCGTCGGCGAGGTGCCGCAACCCGAGGCGAGGGCGGTGAAGGCGAAGAGGGACAGGGGACGAATGCGCATGAGGGCTCCTTCCTAGTTGTGGGCCGTGAGCGTCGCGTAGAGCGCGCGGCCGGGCAGCGGGTAATCGAACAGGTCGGCGAGCGGGTAAGGGGTGGTCTCGCCGGCGTGGGTCGTACCGCCGAGCGGCAGCGGCACGACGCGCAGGTCGGCGAGGTTCCGGATCTCGATGGCGAGGGTGATGCCGAGCCGCCCGAAGGGGCCGGCGCTCGCCGAGATCGAATGCAGCGCGCGGGCGGGGATGAGCGCGCCGTCGGTGTTGGCCATGTCGCGCCAGGCGTCGCTGGTGTAGAGCACCTCGTAGCCGGCGGAAAAAGGGCCGAACGCGAGCTGGGCGCGCGCCGAGAGGCGGTGGCGCGGCACGTAGGGCAGCTGCTTGCCGTCGGCGTCGGCGAGCTGGCCGCCGCCGCCGTTGCTGCTTTGCAGCAACGTGTAGTCGGCGCCGACCGAGAGCGCGCGGCCGAGGCGGGCGCGAAAGATCGCCTCGGCGCCCAGCACGTGCACCGGCGGGTCGTCGGGGAGGTTGATCGCCTCGAGCGCATTGCCGCGCGGCGAGAGGATGATGAAGCCGTGGACCTCGCGGCCGAAGAAGGTCCCCTCGAGGGAGGCAGCGCCCTGCGCCCGCTCGATCGCGAGGCGCGCCCCGACGTCGCCGGAGACCGACCTCTCGGGCTGCAGCGACGGGTGCGGCAGCATGAAGGCGCCGCCGTCACCGAACAGCTCGAGGGTGGTGGGGACGCGCTGGAACCAGCCGACGTTGCCCTTGAGGGCGAGCCAGTCGGTGACGCGCACGCGGGCGCCGAGGCGAGGCGAGGCGAAGGCGGTGGCGCTCGAGGAGCCCGTTTGCTGCGCGCCGCGCACGTCGAGGCCGGGCGCGAGCGAGCTGACCACCGCGTCGAGGCGCACCGCCGGCGAGAGCGCGACGCGATCGCGCGCCAAGCGGATCTCGTCGCCCACGGCCAGCCCGGCGCGCACGCGCGTCGAAGGGCCGGGATCCTCGGCGAGGTTGCGCAGATCGCGCGGCCAGAAGCGCTCCGCGTCGACGGAGCCGAGGATGGTGAACAGCTCGTGGGCCGAGGCGGCGGCGGCGAGGCGCCCGCGCGCGCCGGCCGCGAGGGTCTGGTTGTCCGTCCTGCCGACGAGGTAGCCGGCGCCTCGCGCGCCGTCGCCGGGGTCGAACGCGGAGCGCTCCCAGACCGCGTAGAGATCGACGCGTCCGTCGACCGATCGCCCGATCAGGCCGGTGCGCTCGGCCGAGCCGTCGATGACGAGGCGCTCGGTGTCGAGGCGCGCGGTGAGGCTCGGTGCGTCGGCGTAGCCCGGGCCGGGGACGCCCTGCCGCTTGCCGAAGCCGTGCGCGCCGAGCGACCAGCGCGTCGGGCCCGACTCGCCGCCGACGGTGGCGTCGAGAGAGAGCTGATCGAAGCCGTTGTTCTGGCGGCGGGAAACGCGATCGTCGCTCGTGTCGAGCTGCGTGCCGCCGTAGTCGTAGTAGGTGAAGTCGCCCTGCGTGCCGTGGTAGGCGGCCGAGACGTCGGCGTGCACCGGCCCGCCGGTCGAGTAGCCGACCGACGCGCTGCGGGTGCCGAAGGAGCCGCCGCCGACGGAGGCGCGGTAGTGCTCGCCCGCGCGGCCCTTGCGCGTGACGAGGTTGATGGCGCCGCCGACCACGTCGCTGCCGAACTCGAGGGGCGGCACGCCGCGGTAGATCTCGATCCGCTCCAGCCCGTCGACGGGCAGCTGCGACAGGTCCACCGTCGCCGCGGCGGCGCGGTTGAGCGGCACGCCGTCGATGAACACCGCCACCTCGTTCGGATCGGAGCCGCGGATCGACACCGAGGTGAACGCCCCCAGCCCGCCCTGCGAGCGCAGCTGGATGCCCGCCTCGCTCTCGACGAGGTCGGCCACCGAGGCCACGCGCGCGCTCGCCCGCTTCGCGTCGATGATCGTGACGAAGGGAGGGGCGTCGGCGTCCGGTGCGTCGTCGGGCTCGCGCTCGGCGTCGACGGCGATCGGGCCGAGCCGGAGCTGGGCGCGCGCGCGCGCGGGCAGGAGCGCCACCAGCGCCGCCACCGCGATCGACATCGTCCTGCGCTCGCTCAAACCGTGCTCCTCGCCTCGGCGAGGGGGGTGAGGAGCGGAGGGCGGGTGCGCGACCGCGGGCCTCGACCCCTCCTTCCCGAAGGGCTCGACCATCGCGCGCGGGCCGGTCTCCTGGCTCAGGCGCTTCCGCGGGCGGCCCTTCCCGACGCCGGCTGGCTGCCGGCGATCAGTGGGTGGCTTCTCGCCCACCGCCGCGGATGCTTCGCGCCTTCACAGTCGCGGGGGCGGCGCCGGCATCACACCGGCTTCCCGAGCACCCGCGCGCGTTTTCGTTTTTCGAGCGGCAACCTACCGATCGCCGGCCGACTTGTCAAGTCTGCGGAAACCCCTGCAGTTCTCGCCATTTGCTGCAGTGCGATGGAAGCTGTGAAAGCGCGGCCGCGGGCCGTCCGGACGGGCCGGCGCTCGCTCGACCTACGATCGCAGCGAGCACCGCGAGTTACAGGATTGCGCTTGCCAAGGCGTCGAGAATTTGGTGGTGTGCGAGGCCTGTTGTACGGTGACGTATGGCCATGGCCCTACGATGGTCGGACCCGCTTCGGGTCGCTGAAGGCCCCACAGGCTGTCCACAGGGATCCACAGGAAACACACCGAGTTATCAACACCCAAGTATCGGAAACTCCTTGACTATGTTGCCCGGCGTCCGTACCGTCCCCGACCGGTTGGCGGGATACGGATTCCCTCGCCGGGGATGAGCGCGCCGCAGAACACCGCACGGCGAGGTGCCGTGCGGTGCGAGCCCTTTTTGTAGGAGGGGTCGATGATCGACAAGGTTGAATCGCGTAGGACGCCCCAGGCCGGCAAGGCCGCCACGCCGAAGCGACGGCGGCAGGATCACCGGAGCGTCCACCCCCACGGGATGACGGTCGGGCGGTTCTTCACCCAGCCCGGCCCGAACAACGATCCGTACGATCAGGTGGAGTGGGAGCTTCGCACCGCGGCCATCACCAGCGAGACCGGCCAGACGGTGTTCGAGCAGAAGGACGTCGAGGTGCCGAAGGGCTGGTCGCAGCTCGCCACCAACGTCGTCGTGCAGAAGTACTTCCGCGGCGCCATCGGCACGCCGGCGCGCGAGCGCTCGGTGAAGCAGCTCATCTCGCGGGTGGTGGACACCATCGCCGGCTGGGGCGTGGCGCAGAACTACTTCGCCACCGAGGGCGACGCCGCCGCCTTCCGCGACGAGATGAAGCACCTGCTCGTCCGCCAGATGCTCGCCTTCAACTCGCCCGTCTGGTTCAACGTGGGCGTCGAGCCGCAGCCGCAGTGCTCCGCCTGCTTCATCAACTCCGTCGACGACACGATGGAGTCGATCCTCACCCTCGCCAAGACCGAGGGCATGCTGTTCAAGTACGGCTCGGGCACCGGCACCAACTTCTCGTCGCTGCGCTCGTCGCACGAGAAGCTCCAGGGCGGCGGCGACGCCTCGGGCCCCGTCTCCTTCATGAAGGGCTTCGACGCCTTCGCCGGCGTGATCAAGTCGGGCGGCAAGACGCGGCGCGCGGCGAAGATGGTGATCCTCAACGTCGCGCACCCCGACATCGTCGAGTACATCGGCTGCAAGGCCACCGAGGAGAGGAAGGCCCACGCGCTGATCGACGCCGGCTACGAGGGCAACTTCACCGGCGAGGCCTACGCATCCATCTTCTTCCAGAACTCGAACAACTCGGTGCGCGTCACCGACGAGTTCATGGAGGCGGTGGTGCACGACCGCGCCTGGCACACCCGCGCCGTCACCACCGGCGCCGTCGTCCAGACGCACCGCGCGCGCGACCTGTGGCGCCTCATCGCCGAGGCGGCGTGGCAGTGCGGCGACCCGGGCCTGCAGTTCGACACCACCATCAACGCCTGGCACACCTCGGCGAGCACGGCGCGCATCAACGCCTCGAACCCCTGCTCGGAGTACATGTTCCTCGACGACAGCGCCTGCAACCTGGCGTCGCTGAACCTGCGCAAGTTCCAGAACCCCGCCGGCGAGTTCGACGTCGAGGCCTTCAAGAAGGCGGTCGAGCTTTCGATCCTCGCGCAGGAGATCGTCGTCGACAACTCGCGCTACCCGACGGAGAGGATCGCCCAGAACAGCTACGACTTCCGCCCGCTCGGCCTCGGCTACGCCAACCTCGGTGCGCTGCTCATGTCGCGCGGCCTGCCCTACGACAGCGACGCGGGCCGCCACTACGCCGCCGCGGTCACGTCCCTCATGTCCGGCCACGCCTACGCCACCTCGGCGAAGATCGCCCGCGACGTGACCGGTCCCTTCGCCGGCTACGACGTCAACCGCGACCCCTACCTCAAGGTGATGCAGAAGCACCGCGGCGCCGTCGACCAGATCGACGCGGCGTGGGTCCCCTACGACCTCATGACCGCGGCCCGCGAGGCGTGGGACGAGACGCTCGGCGTCGGCCGCCAGCACGGCTTCCGCAACGCGCAGGTCACCGTGCTCGCTCCCACCGGCACCATCGGCTTCATGATGGACTGCGACACCACCGGCATCGAGCCCGACATCGCGCTCGTGAAGTACAAGCGCCTCGTCGGCGGCGGGATGCTGAAGATCGTCAACAACACCGTCGGTGAGGCGCTCACCAAGCTCGGCTACGCGCAGGAAGACGTCCAGGCGATCCTCGACCACGTCGACAAGCACGAGACGATCGAGGGCGCGCCCTTCATCAAGCCGGAGCACCTCGCGGTGTTCGACTGCGCCTTCCGTCCGGCGCAGGGCACGCGCTCGATCCACGCGATGGGCCACATTCGCATGATGGCCGCCGCGCAGCCCTTCCTCTCGGGCGCGATCAGCAAGACGGTCAACCTGCCGCCCGAGGCCACCGTCGAGGACATCCAGAACACCTACCTCGAGGCCTGGCGGCTCGGCCTCAAGGCGGTGGCGATCTACCGCGACGGCTGCAAGCGCTCGCAGCCGCTGTCGACGGCGAAGGTGGAGAACACGAGCGGCAAGGACAAGGGCCCAAAGCAGCCGTTCGCCAACCTCTCGCCCGAGGAGGTGCTCTACCAGATGGCGGCGACGCTCAAGCCGACCGGCGCGCCGGTGGCGATGCGGCGCAAGCTGCCCGACGAGCGCGCCAGCAAGACGCACAAGTTCTCGGTCGCCGGCCACGACGGCTACATCACCGTCGGCATGTACGACGACGGCACGCCGGGCGAGCTGTTCATCCGCATGGCCAAGGAGGGCTCGACGGTGTCGGGCCTGATGGACTGCTTCGCCACCGCGGTCTCTCTTGCATTGCAGCATGGCGTGCCGCTGCGCCTGCTGATCGACAAGTTCGCCCACACCCGCTTCGACCCGGCCGGCTTCACCGGCAACGAGGAGATCCCGCGCGCCTCCTCGATCATGGACTACATCTTCCGCTGGCTGCAGGTGAAGTTCCTGCCGGACCACGACACCGTCGACCCGGCGCAGCTCGCGCTCTCCATGCCGCCCGAGCCGCTCGAGGCGAAGCCCGCCCGCGCCAACGGCACCAACGGCACCAACGGCACCAACGGCACCAACGGCCACGCGCGCTCGACGCAGGTGCGGATCGCCTGGGAGCCGGAGACCGACGCCCCGCTGTGCCACGAGTGCGGCAGCATGATGGTCCGCTCGGGCGCCTGCCACAAATGCCTCAACTGCGGCTCCACCAGCGGCTGCTCGTGACCGCGCCTCGCTCCCTCCAACGCTGGCCTGGGTAGACACGGGGCCCTCGGGAGATCACCCCCGGGGGCCTTCGGTTTTTTGGGATATAACGCGGGCCATGGGAACGATCGCCAGCGACCGCGTGCTTCCCCCGTGGGCCGACGAGGTGCGCCGCCGCTACCTGCGCGGCGAGGCGTGGGAGTTCATCCTCCACGGCAACGTCCACGACGTGGTGCTGCACGAGGGCAAGCTCGTCACCGTGAGCGAGTTCCTCGGCAGCGTGCTGCTCGCGCCCTCGAAGGACACCGTGATGCTGTTCAACCTCTCGACGGGCACGCGCTTCGTGAAGCGCAAGATCGCCGTCGACGGCTACGAGCAGCTCGTGCTCTCCAAGGAGCCGGGCAAGGTGCTGCCGCTGATGGAGCGCGCGCTCACCACCGAGGAGCGCGTGGCGGTGGTGCTCGAGTACGCCGAGTCGATCGTGCCGGCCGCCGACGTGAGCCTCTCCTCGACCGACGACCGCTCGTCGGTGATCACGCTGCACCGCTGGTCGCTCTTGCGGCAGCTCGAGAAGTCCGACTCGATCATCCTCCTCGTCGCCGAGAACCTCGCCGAGCTGCACCCGAAGCTGGTCTCGAACCCGCGCGTGTCGACGGTGCGCGTGCCGATGCCCGGAAAGGAGGAGCGCCGCGCCCTCATCGCGCACGTCAACCCGGCGCTCGGCCCCGACGACGTGGAGCGCCTCGCCGAGGTGACCGCCGGCCTGAAGGCGGTGCAGATCGCCGCCATCCTCTCGCCGAGCGAGCTGGAGGCGGCCGAGCAGCGCGCGCGCGAGGAGGCGCGCAAGTCCGAGGAGAAGCAGCTCTCCGCGGCGATGGACAAGCTGAAGTCGCTCGGCGTGGCGTTCGATCAGACGCAGGTGCTCGACAAGCTGGCCAAGGAGCGCACCACCCCCGTCGACGACACGCGCGCGCGCATCGACCAGCTGGTCGCGGACCGCAAGCGCGAGATCATCGAGCGCGAGTGCTTCGGCCTGATCGAGTTCGTCACGCCGCAGCACGGCTTCGACGTCGTCGGCGGCATGGACGAGGTGAAGAAGGACCTCCTCGCGGTGGCGAAGAACATCCGCGAGGGCCGGCGCGGCCGGGTGCCGATGGGGATCCTCTTCACCGGCCCGATGGGCACCGGCAAGACCTTCGTGTGCGAGGCGTTCGCGCGGGAGTGCGGGCTCACCGCGATCAAGCTCAAGAACTTCCGCAGCAAGTGGGTCGGCGCCACCGAGGGCAACCTCGAGAAGATCCTCTCGGTGATCCAGGCGATCGGCCAGATGCTCGTGATCATCGACGAGGGCGACCGCGCCTTCGGCGGCGCCAGCGACGGCGACGGCGACGGCGGCACCTCGTCGCGGGTGATCGCGCGGATCAAGGAGTTCATGTCGGACACCGACAACCGCGGGCGGGTCCTGTTCATCCTGATGACCAACCGCCCCGACAAGCTCGACATCGACATCAAGCGCGCCGGCCGCCTGGACCGCAAGGTCCCCTTCCTCTACCCGCAGACGCCCGACGAGGTGATGCTCATCCTCGGCGCGCAGTTCCGGAAGAACAAGGTGAAGAGCGAGGGCGCGCTCTCGGACTTCGCCCCGTCGGCGGGCCGCATGGTGGGCTACTCGAACGCCGACATCGAGGCGATCGTGCTGCTCGCCGCCGACTACGCCGGGGAGCGCGGCGCCGATGCTGCAGTGCACACCGACGATCTCGCACGTGCAGCAAGCGACTACCTGCCCTCGCGCGACGTGGAGATGATCGAGTACATGGAGCTTTTGGCGGTGTTCGAGGCGTCGAACCGCCGCATGCTGCCGCCCAAGTACCGCGACGTCCCCATCGAAGAGCTGCAGCAGCGCGTGCAGCTCCTCAAGCTCAAGGTGGGCTCGCGCCGCTGATGCGCGCGGCGCTCGCCTTCGCGCCACTGCTCGTCGTCGGGTGCGGTACATCGACGGGCGCGCCGCCGGATCTCGGGGCGGGCGATCTCGCCGACGCCGCCCTGCCCGCGCCGGGCGCACGGATGCCCGTCGACGCGCCGCTCGCGTCGCTGTGCGGGATCGCCGGCCAGGTGCCGCTCGGAGCGGACGCCGCCTCGATGGCCGCGCGCACCGCCTATTTCGATCGCCTGAAGGATCTCGGCGCCCCGCGCCTGCGGACCGATCTCACGTGGTCGCTCGTCGAGCCGATGCGCGGCCAGCGCGACTTTCGCGCGGTCGACCGGCTGTTCGCCGAGGCGAAGGCGGCCGGCGTCGCGATCGACCCGATCCTCGACTACGGCAACCCGTGGGCGACGAAGGGCGCCCGCGACGACAAATACCCGCCCGACGATCCCGCCGACTTCGCCGCCTTCGCGGCCGCGGCCGCCGCGCGCTACGGCGATCGCGTCGCCGGGTTCGAGATCTGGAACGAGCCGAATGCCGGCTTCCGCTTCTGGAAGAGCGCGCCGGCGGGCGATCCGATCGGCTACGCGCGCCTCCTCGCCGCCGCCGCCGCCGCCATCCACGCGGCCGTGCCGTCGGCGAAGGTGGCCTTCGCCGGCACGGTGTTCACGCCCGAGATCATCCCGGGGGCGATCGACTTCGACGGCCAGGCGCTCGACGCGCCGTCGCAGCCCGGCAAGCGGATCGACCTCATGGGCATGCATGCCTACGAGAACTACCCGCCCTCCACGCCGCCCGAGTTCCGCAACGACACCGAGCTTCCGCTCGACGAGAAGGTGACGGCGATCTCGGCGCTGCTCGCCGCGCGCGGCCTGCCCGCGATGCCGATCTGGCTCACCGAGATCGGCTGGCCGGTGACGGCGAAGGTGAGCCTCGCCGACCAGGCGAGCTACATGGTCCGCGCGACGCTGCTCGCGGCGCACGCGGGCGCCGCGCGAATCGACTGGTACACGCTGTACGACGGTCCGCACCCCGATCAGTACCCGCCCGAGGACGCGTTCGGACTGATGGCGTACGACCCGATGCCGGGGCTCGACGCGCCGCCGGCGACGAAGCCGGCATACCTCGCGCTGCGCAACCTGCTCCGCGTCGGCGGCGACCTCGTCGTGCAGCCCACCACGTCGCTCGTCGCGCCGTCGGGCGGGGCGCGGGCGATCGAGCTGCGAAACGGCGCGCGGCGCGTCGTCGCCGTCTGGGCCGATGGCAGCGGCGATTCGCCGAGCGTGACGATCACCGGCTGCTCGCCGATGAGCGCGAGCGACCTGTCGGGGCAGCCGGTCGCGCTCCCCGGCGTGTCGCTCGTGCCGACGGGCGCGCCCGTCTACCTCGCGTTCGACTGCCCTTGATCGTTCATCGGCCGCGCACGTCGGAGGCGCAGCGAAAGCCGATGTCGTCGTCGGTGTAGTCGGGGGGAAAGGCGAGGCGGTTGGAGGATCGGGGCAGGCCGAACATCGAGCAGCAGGCACCGCCTCGAACGACCCGCTTTTCGCCTTTGCGCGGACCCTTCGGGTCTTGTTTGGGAGAGTGGGCGTAATAGCGCGGGCCGTAGCGGTCGGCGACCCACTCCCAGACGTTGCCCGCCAGATCGCGGACGCCGAAGGGGGAGGCGCCGCTCGGGAAGCTACCGACGGCGACCGGCCGTCCGGGATTGTTCGGGCATCTCCCCTCTCCCTGGTAGTTGCCGAAGTTGGCGCGCGAACAATCGGGCTCCGCGCCCCAGGGATAGCGGCGGGCGTCGTCGCCGCGGGCGGCGCGCTCCCACTCGGCCTCGGTGGGGAGGCGCTCGTTCACAAATCGGCAATAGGCGTCTGCGTCGTTCCAGTCGACCCCGGTGACGGGGGCGTTCTTCTCGCCCACCGCGCCGCGCGGCGCCTTGCAGGCCCCGGCGGCGACGCAGCGCGCGTAGTCGCCCACCGTCACCTCATCGCGGTCGAGGTCGAAGGCCGCCAGCGTCACCCGGTGCGCCGGGCGCTCGTCCTCCTCGTCGCGGTCGCTGCCCATCGTGAAGCTGCCGGCCGGCACGCGCACCATTCCCGCCGGAAGCGCGGACAGGGCGGCAAGGAGGGGGAGAAATCGCATCGATGGCGCGCGGACGAAAACCGTTATTCGCTCTTCTTTCCCCAGAAGAGCATTCGCCGATAGGGGTAGTAGAAGGGCGCGCGGTCGCCGAGCGCGGCGATCAGGCGCGTGCGGTATTCGGCGATGAAGGCGTCGCGGCCCGCCTCGTCGAGGCGCCGCAGGTAGGGAGTGAGCACGCTGCCCTTCACCCACTCGACCACCGCGTCGGTGCGCGGAAGCTCGTGCCCGTAGATCAGCTCGACGCACACGTGCGCATGGAACCGGTGGCGCCACAGCGCCTCGGCGTACTGCTCGAGGGTGAGCGCGTGGCTGCGCGACACGAAATGGCCGAGCGGTTCGCAGTACGGCGCCTCGGCGGCGAGCTGGTGGGCGATGCGGTGCGACGGGTGGTCGCCGTTGCGTGGCAGCTGGACCGCGATCTGCGCGCCCGGCCGCAGCTCGCCGAGGATCCGCTCCATCAGGCCCGCGTTGTCGGGGACCCAGTGGAGGGCGGCGTTCGAGAAGACGAGGTCGAAGCGCCCGAAGTCCTCGACCTCGGCGATGTCGCCGAGGCGGAACGACACCCGCTGCGAAGCGCGCGCCGCCGCCTGTGCGAGCATCGCCGGCGACGAGTCGACGCCCTCGACGTGCGCGGCGTCGAGCCGCTCGCCGAGCAGCGCGGTCAGCTCGCCGGTGCCGCACCCGAGGTCGATCGCCCGCATCCCGGGGCGCCGCTCGATCCAGGCGAGGAGATCGAAGAACGGCTCCATCCGCTCTTCGCGGAACTTCTCGTACTGCGCCGGATCCCACTGCTCCGCCATCGGCGCAGCCTACACCGCGGCACCTTCACGCGGCGCTGCGATCCGCCACCCGCCGCGGGCCGCCCGCCTCCACCGCCGCCGCGTCGAGGCGGTAGACCGCGGCGCCGCCCGACGAGGGCAGGTCGAACATGGCGTCGAGGAGCAGCTCCTCCATCACCGCGCGCAGCGCGCGTGCGCCGGTGCGCCGCTGCATCGCCCGCCGGGCGATCGCGCCGAGGCCGTCGTTGGGCACCTCGAGGCGCGCGCCCTCCATCGCGAACAGCCGCTGGTACTGGCGGATCAGCGCGTCGCGCGGCCGCGTCAGCACCTGGACCAGCTGCTCCTCGCCGAGCGAATCGAGCGTCACCAGCACCGGGAAGCGGCCGACGAACTCGGGCAGGAAACCGTATTTGTGCAGGTCGGGCGGGAGCACCCGCTGCAGCGCGGCGTCGTGCGAGTTCGGGTCGTAGCCGCCTTGGCGGAACCCGGTCGCCTCGCGCTGCCGGGCGGCGATCGAGCGGGCGAGCCCGTCGAAGGCGCCGCCCCCGATGAACAGGATGTTGGTGGTGTCCACCTCGACCAGCTCGGCCCCGAGGCCGTTGCGGTCGCCGCCCACGCGCACCGTCACGCGCTTGCCCTCGAGGATCTTGAGCAGCCCCTGCTGCACGCCCTCGCCCGAGACGTCGCGGTCGTGGCCGACGCGGCGGGCGAGCTTGTCCACCTCGTCGAGGTAGATGATGCCGGTGGCGGCGCGCTCGGCGTTGCCCTCGGCGGCGCGGAGCAGCTTGGCGACGATCGACTCGACGTCCTCGCCCACGTAGCCCGCCTGCGTGAGCGGCGTGGCGTCGGCGAGGGCGAACGGCACGTCGAGGATCCGGGCGAGCGTGCGCGCGAGGTGCGTCTTGCCGGTCCCCGGCGGTCCCATGAGAAGAATGTTGCCCTTGGTCAGCTCCACCTCGCCGGTGCGGCCGCGCGCCGCGATCCGCTTCAGGTGGTTGTAGACCGCGACGGTGAGGTGGCGCTTGGCGCGCTCCTGCCCGACCACCCAGTCGTCGAGCAGCGCGCCGAGCTCGCGTGGTCGCGGGAGGTGTGTGCGCGGCGTGGTCTCGCGCTGCCGCCGCTCGTCGGCGAGCAGCTGGCGGCAGACGGAGATGCAGCGGTCGCAGATGAACACCCCCGGCCCCGCCACGAGCTTTCGAACCTCGCTGCGCGGGCGCCCGCAGAAGGCGCAGCGGCGGTCGAGCTGTGGGTCTCGGCGTCGGTAGCCCATATGCCGCAAAAATCAGCAACGGCCATGCCGCCCGGTGCATTCGGGGCCGCGGTCGCGTCGTCGCCGCCGACACGCGCCGCCGCCGGCGTTGGCTTGACTCCGATGGAGCGCCGGGATAGACGAGTCGCGGAGGTCGCCCGCCCATGAGCCCCGAAGACATCTGTCGCCGCCTCGGTGAAGCGAAGACCAGCGCGATGTTCCTCGAGCTGACCACGGATGCGATGAAGAAGGTGCTGCGGGAGGCGAAGCTGCCGACCACGCGGCTCGCTTCGCACACCAGCACGCGCCGCCGCAATGAGGACTGGGCGCAAAAGCTGTGGCGTTCGCTCGCCGAGAAGCCGCTCACCACGACGGCGGCCACGCTGCTCTTCGAGTGGCTCAGCCGGACCCGTCGCCCGATGCTGGCCGAGTTCCTCACCGGGCTCGAGGTGCAGCACGACAACGGCCTCACCGACGCCGACTTCATGACCGCGGCGGCGCCGGAGAAGCTGCGCGAGCACGGAAAGAAGCTGCTCGAGCACTACGACAAGCAGGAGGTCGCCGCCTACCTGCTGTTCCTCGACGCGACGAACAAGAGCGAGGTGTTCGCCGAGTTGGGCCTCGAGCCGCTGCTCGCGCCGCCCCCGCCCGTCGCCGCGCAGGCTCCCTAGAACACCCTCCGACGCAAACCGGCGCCTCGGATGCGTGGCGTCCGACCGCTCGTTTCTTGCGATCCACCGGTGGCTTGCCAGAATGTTCGGCGGTGAGCCGCTCCCTCTTCATCGCCCTGCTCGTGGCCTCGACGACGGCCGGCCTTTCGGTGCCGGCGGCCGCGCGGCCGTCACTCCACCGGTCGCCCGCGAAGAAGTCGAAGCACGCGCCGAGGCCCATCACCGCCCGCAAGGGGCCCGCACGAAGGGGAGCCCTTCCGGCGATCGTGGGCACGACGCAGCCTCGGGCGGTCGCCGATCCGTCCGATCCGCACGAGCAGCGCATCCACGCGCTGCGGGAGCGGCTGGACGGCGTGCTCCACGACTCGCCGCTCCGGCGCACGCGCGTCGGCATCGCGGTGATGACCGCCAGCGACGGTGACGTGCTCTTCGCGCACAACGCCGACCAGCTCTTCAACCCGGCCTCCAACACCAAGATCTTCACCACCGCCGCCGCGCTCAGCCAGCTCGGGCCGGACTACCGCTACTCGACCGGCCTGTACGCCCCGCCCCCCGATGCCGAGGGCGTCATCCACGGCGACGTCGACCTGCGCGGCTCGGGCGACCCGTCGCTGGCGGCGACCGATCTCGCCGATCTCGCGGAGCGCGTCGCGGCCGCCGGCGTCACGCGCATCGAGGGCGCGGTGCTCGCCAACGGCCGCTTCCGCGATCCCCAGGACCCCGATCTCTCCGTCGGCGAGCAGGCCCTCATCCTCCATCGCAACACCTACGCGATCCACGTGCGCCCGACGACGCCCGGCCACGCCCCGGCGGTCGACATCCAGCCGCGCTTCGGCGGCCTCTTCCTCGTCGAGAACGGCGCCACTACCGTCGGGCGCGGCCGCACCCGCCTGCGGGTGGACGCCTACCGCAGCGGCGAGCGCGTGGTGATCGTCGTGAAGGGGCGCATCAACACGCGATCCGAGACGGTCGTCCGCCAGCACCTCGAGGGCGCGCCGCTCGCGGCCGCCACGCTGCGTGGCGCGCTCGCCGACGTCGGGGTCGAGGTCGCGGGCGGCGTGCGGGTGGGCGGGCTGCCCGGCGCCACGCCGCTCCTCGCCGAGCACCTCTCGGCGCCGCTCTCGGTGATCTGCCGCGTCTCGAACAAGGACTCGAACAACTTCGTCGCGGAGGCGATCTTCCGCACCCTCGGCGGCGAGCGGTTCGGCGTGCCCGGCACGCTCGCCAAGGGGGTCCGCGCCGTCGACGAGCTCCTCGGGCCGCTCGGCTTTGAGCGCGGCTCGTACGTCCTCGAGAACGGCTCCGGGCTGACCCACGCGAACCGCTTCCGGCCGGCCGGGCTCGCGCGCGTCCTGCGCCACCTGTACTTCGATCTCTCGGTGGCGCCCGAGTTCCTCTCGTCGCTGGCGGTGGGCGGCATCGACGGCACGATCCGCGGCCGCTTCTACGGCGACGCGGTCGGCCTGGTGCGCGCCAAGACCGGCACCCTCTCCGGCGTGTCGGCGCTCTCGGGCTACGTCGGCGACGACGGCGAGGTGCTGATCTTCTCGATCCTCGTCGACGGCATCCGCCACCGCGTGCTCGCCGGGGTGCGCCAGGCGCAGGTGCGCATGGTCCAGGCGATGCTCGCCTACCTGCGCGCCGACCGCCCGCGCCCGACCCGCCCCGACGTGGTTCAGCCGGTCGCACCCGAGGCCACGCCCGACGAGGAAGAGGGCGAGACGCCCATCGACGACGGCGACGTGGGCGGCCAGTAGGCCCCCGTCCTCCAGTACGGTCGCCCGTCGAGGACGGCGTGCTGGAGCGAGTCGCGCGAGGTCGGCAGCGCGCGCGCGAAACGGCGCAGCGATCGCGTGACGCGGGGCTGGTCATCGAGCGCGTCGGCAAGGTGATCGAGCGAGCGGCGGAGGTCGAAGAAGAGCTGGCGGTCGTTCATGCCGCCGCCGTTCAGCAAGCGACGTGCCCCTCCCGCCGACGCTGGGCGAAGTGGTTCGCCACCGACGGGGACAACGAACGTGAGGGCGCATCGGATGGCGCCCGTCCGGTCCGAAACCCGGACACGCGTCCGAGATCCGGACGGACGCCCACGAGAGGCGAGCGGCTAGCCGGCTAGCCGTGCGGCCCGGGATCCGCCGGGGCCCCCTTGGCCGGGGCGATCGGCGGGGCGCTCGCGAGGCGCGCGCCGAAGGACACCAGGAACAGCCCCCCGACGCCGAGCAGGACGCCCAGCGTGATGACGACTTCGGCGGCGCTCAGCGACGACCGCAGCGACGGCAGCACGAGCAGCATGCGTTCGCCGAGCAGGCCGACGAGGATGCTCGCGGCGCCGACCACGATCGTGCTGCGCCCGCGCTTGTTCGCCTCGGGCAGGAAGAAAAAGAACGGGAAGGCGAGCACCGTCAGGAGGACGGCCATCGTCAGACCGCGCCAGCCGTCCGCCCAGCGCGCCAGCAGCTGGCCGGTCTCCTCGGGCATGTTGCCGTACCAGACGGGCAGGTAGGCCGCCCAGGCGAGGTAGCCCCAGAAGATGACGAAGGCGAAGAGCAGCTTGCCGAGGTCGTGGCGCGTCGGCGGGCCGACGGTTTCGGGACGGCGCAGCGCGGAGAGCAGCGCGGTCAGCGCGAGCCCGCCCAGCAGCGCACCGATGAAATAAAACGGCGGGATCACCGTGCTCGGCGCCCAGTCGGAGAGGCCCATGACGAGGTCCACCGCCCAGAGCGAGAGCGTGATCACGTAGAGCAGCAGGTAGACGATCGCCGCCGTCGCCGTCTCGCGGCCGGCGCGCGTTCGGCGCACGTACAGCTCGCCGGCGAGGAAGAGGATCACCCCCGCGCCGACGTCGCGCGCCACGCGGGAGCCCCAAGCGCCGCGCCCCTCGCGCGCCGCATCCGGGATCCAGGAAGGGGCGGCGAGGACGAGCAGCACGAGGAGCGCGAGGGCGGGCCAGTAGAAGCCCGAGGTGGCCTCCGCCACCGGCGTCACCGCGCGCGCCCAGCGCCCCTGCGACAGCCGGATCGCCGCCGAGAGCGCGACCCCGCCGGCCGCGATACCGGCGCAATAGAGCCATCCCACGTCGAGCGCCCCGAGCGCCACGGCGCCGTGCCCGGTCGCCCAGCCGACGACGAGCGCCACCACGCCGAGGCCCAGCCCGACGAGGGCCGCGACGGTCGGCCACAGTCCGAGCGCCTTCGATGCGTCGCGGAGCGGGCGCATCATCGCCCCTCCGGCGGCACGAAGCCCTGGATCACTCGCACCTCGTTCACGACGTCCCAGCGGTCGTGCGGCGTCAGCCCATCGCCCATCGGAGGCATCGCGCGCCCGCCGAAGGTGATGGTGCCGAAGATGTAGCCGTCGCTGCGCGCCTTCACCGTCGCGTAGGCGAGGTCGGGCGCCGGCGGGAAGAACTTCCCCACGGGGCCGCCGCCGTGGCCCTCGCGGCCGTGGCAGCCGATGCAGCGGTCCTGGAAGATCGCCGCTCCGTGCTTGATCGAGGCGGCGTCGGCGCGCACCGGGTTCTGGAGCGACTCGGCCTCGTCGCGGTCGGCCGGCCCTGGCACCACGCCGAGCGGGATGGTGTGCTCGGGCTCGGGGCGAGGATCCTCCTCGGAGCGGATCGCCGGCTGGAACCACATGTCCGTCACCCAGTCGTAGCGGCAGGCGCCGAGCGAGACGGCCGCCGCCGCGAGCGTCATCGCGAGCGCGAACGATTCACGCACGGCGCACCTCCTCGCCGCCGAACGAGCGCAGCGTCTCCTCCGCGCCCGCCGGATCGCCGTCGGCCACGTAGATGCCGACGCGATCGTCGGAGCAGCGCGCGTCGAAGGGCACGGCGCGGAGGCGCCGCCCCCGCGCCGCGGTGATCGCCATCACCAGCAGGTTCACTGTCGCGCCGAAGAGCACCGACAGCTCGAACGCGACGATCACGAACGGCGGGATCGAGACGATCGGCTTGCCGCCGGTGACGAGCGGCCACGCGATCGAGGTGCCGATGGTGAAGGCGAAGCCGATGGCCACGCCCGTAGCCGCCCCCGACAACGTGATGCGGTCGATGCGGCTGCGCGGGTAGCCGAGCGCCTCCACCACGACGGAAAACGGAGCCGGCATCACGGCGCGCACGTCGCGGTGGCCGCGCTCGTGCAGCGCCCGCACCGCCGCCGCCGCCTGCGCCGGATCGGCGAACAATCCGAGCACCCCGGGCTCAGACATGGGTCACCTCGTGCACCGCCTCCTCCTTCATCTCGGCGATCGAGACCGACGGCAGCAGCCGCACGAACAGCAGGAACCAGAAAAAGAACCAGCCGAACGAGCCGAGGGTGATGCCCACCTCGATCGGCCGCACGGCGTAGGTGCGCCAGTCGAACGGAATGCGATCGTGCGACAGCGAGGTGACGAGGATGACGAAGCGCTCGAGCCACATCCCCACGTTCACGAGCAGGCAGACCACCAGCAGCCCGATGGTGCTGCCGCGCATGCGCCGCGAGAACAGCGAGAGCGGGATGATCGAGTTGCAGGCGATCATCGTCCAGAACAGCGGCGCGTAGTGGCCGGCGGCGCGGTACCACAGTGTCGATCGCTCGGCGCTCTCGCCGCCGCGCGCCGCGAGGATGAACTCGAGGGCGTAGGAGTAGGAGACGATCAGCGACGTGAACAGCACGACGCGCGCGAGCCGGTCGATGTGCCACGGCGTGATCACGTCCTGGAGGTGGAAGGCGCGCCGCAGCGGGATCAGCAGCGTCACCACCATCGCCATCCCGGAGAAGATCGCGCCCGCGACGAAGTAGGGCGGGAAGATCGTCGAGTGCCAGCCGGGGAGGATCGACACCGCGAAGTCCCACGACACGACGCTGTGCACCGAGAAGACGAGCGGCGTCGCGAAGGCGGCGAAGTAGAGGTAGGCGCGCAGGTAGTGGCGCCACTCCTCGTCGGTGCCGCGCCAGCCGGCGGCGAAGATGGAGTAAAGGCGGCGGCGCCATCCGGTCGTCGTGTCGCGCAGCGCGGCGGCGTCGGGGACGATGCCGACGACGAGGAAGATCGAGCTGACGATGAAGTAGGTCGAGACAGCGAAGACGTCCCACATCAGCGGCGAGCGGAAGTTGACCCACAGCTGGCGCTGGTTCGGGTAGGGGAAGAGCCAGTAGGCCAGCCACGGGCGGCCGAGGTGGATCATCGGGAAGAGGCCGGCGGTCATCACGCCGAACACCGTCATCGCCTCGGCGACGCGATACACCGCGGTGCGGAAGCGCGCGCGCAGCAGGAAGAGCACCGCGCTGATCAGGGTGCCGGAGTGCGCGATGCCGACCCAGAAGACGAAGTCGGTGATGTAGACCGCCCACCCGACTGGGCGGTTGAGTCCCGAGACGACCATGCCGCGGCGGATCTGGATCGCCTCGCACCAGCCGCCGATGATGGCCATGGACGCGGCGACGATGATCAGCAGCGTGTGCAGCGGGCCGGGCGCCCGCAGCGTGGCCGCGATGCGACGCTGGATGGAGGCGAAGCCGGGCGCGCTCATCGTCCGCCCGCTTTCGGGCCGCGCGGGGCCTCCGGCGCGGGCGGTTGCTTCTCGCCGCCCTCGGGCCGCTCGTCGTCGCGCACGCGCGCGAGGTAGGTGATCGCCGGCTGCGTGTTCAGCTCGTCGAGCACCGCGTAGCCGCGTCCGTCGCGCGCCAGCACCGAGACGCGGGAGGCGGGATCGTGCGCGTCGCCGAAGACGATCGCCTGCCCGGGGCAGGTCTGGGCGCACGCTGGGACGATCTCGCCGTCGGCGACGGGCCGCCCCTCGTCGCGCGCGAGGTTCTCGGCGTACCGGATGCGCTGCACGCAGAAGGTGCACTTCTCCATCACGCCCTTGCTCCGCACCGTGACGTCCGGGTTGAGCTGCAGGTTGAGCGGGGCCGGGAATTCGGGGTCGCGCCAGTTGAAGACCCGCACCTTGTAGGGGCAGTTGTTGGAGCAGTACCGGGTGCCGACGCAGCGGTTGTAGACCTGCGCGTTCAGCCCCTCGCCGGTGTGGTAGGTCGCGTAGACGGGGCACACCGGTTCGCACGGCGCGCTCTCGCAGTGCTGGCAGAGCATCGGCATGGTGTCGACGCGCGCGCCATCCTTCCCGACGGAGAAGTAGCGCTCGATGCGCAGCCAGCCCATGTTGCGCCCGCGCACGGTGGCCTCGGGTCCCATCACGGGGACGTTGTTCTCGGCGTAGCAGGCGACGACGCACGCCTGGCAGCCGGTGCAGCGATCGAGATCGATCGCCATCGCCCAGCGGTGCTTGGGGTACTCGGGCGCCGGGTACATCGAGGGCGGCGGCGGCGGGTGCGGCAGCGACGGATGGGCGCGGCTCACGGTGCGGACGATCTCGCGCCCGTGCTCGTCGGCGTTGGGCCCCAGGATCGGCAGCTCGACGCGGCGGCCGGCGGACGTGAGCTTCGCGCTCGTCGAGCGCCACGCGAGGCCGCCCGAGACCGGGTCGACGGTGAAGGGGAGCAGCGTGGGCGCCTCGGGGCCGCCCAGCGGCACCGCCACCGCGTCGTCGCGCACGCCCGGCCACACGTAGGCCGGCAGCTCGACGCGACCGGCCGGCGTGGTGATCGCCACCACGTCGCCCGACGCCACGCCGAGGAGCTTCGCCGTCGCCGGCGAGATCTCCGCCCAGCCCGTCCAGTTGATCGTGGTGATGCCGTCGGGCACCTCGCGCAGCCACGGGAGATCGATGCCGCCGGCGCCGCGCAGCGCGGTCGGGAAGACGACGAGGTCGAAGGCGCCTTCCGTGGGGGAGGGCGCCGCGCCGAGCGCGAGGAAGCCCTCCGCCGCCCCGGCAGAGAGGGTGACCGTCGTAGGCGCGGCCGGCGAGAAGTACCCGCCGTGCTCGCTGGCCAAGCGCTGTGCCGCGGCGGGATCGGCGGCGCCGATCCTTTTCGCCTCGTCGGCGCCGCGCCCCTGCACGAACTCGTAGTAGTCGGTCGGCAGCTTCGCCTCGGGCAGCCCCACCTTGGCCGCCACGTCGAGCAGCACCTGCGACGCGCTGCGGGTATCCGCGAGCGGCGTCATCGTCGGCTGCTCGAGCAGCGTCACCCCCTTTCGCGGCGCCAGATCGCCGAACGACTCCAGCGAATGGTTGTCCGGCAGCACGAGGTGCGCACGCTCGGAGATCCCGTCGGGGAGGGCGTTGAAGGTGACCACCATCGGCACCTTGGCGAGCGCCTCGCCGAAGCGCAGCTCCGCCGGCATCGTCGCCGCGGGATCGGCGTGCCCCACCAGCAGCACGCGCACCTGTCCGGCGCGCATCTCCTCGACGAGCGACCGCAGCTGCCCGAGCGGGCTCGGCGGATCGGGCTGCGCGTCGAGGCCGTAGAGCACGGTTCGCCCGACGTTGCCGAGCACGTGGTTGGCGAGCGCGATCGCGGCGGCGAGCGGCGTGGCGGCGGCGCCCGCGCTCGCGATGCCCGGCCCGAGCACCACCGACGGGCGACGCCGCGAAAGCTCCGCGCCGAGGGCCGCCACCCGCGCCCAGGGCACGCCGGAGCGCCGCTCCACCTCGGCGGTCGTGATCGCGCCGAGCCGTCCGGCGAGGGCGTGCGCCTCGGGGGCGAGATCCCCGACGCCGTTTTTCGGGTCGGTCAGCCAGCGCAGCAGCCCGAGCGCGATCGCCAGCTCCCCGCCGGCGCGGCAGGCGAGCCAGTCGTCGGCGCTCGAGGCGGTCATCGCGAGGCGGGGCGCGACCCAGGTGAAGCGGGTGCGATCGTCGCCGACGCGGCCGCGGCCCGCGGCGAGCTGGCGCGACATCTCGACGGGCGAGAGCCACGTCTCGGCGAAGTCGGCGCCGAAGGCCACCACCGAGCGCGCGGCGCCGAGATCGAACACCGGCATCTCGTCCTTGCCGTAGAGCGCCTTGCTCGCGGCACGGATCGCCGGCGCGTCGAGCGGGTCGAGCACCAACCGCTGCGCGGGTCCGGCGCCGAACGCCGCGAGCACGCTCTTCTGCACCGCGCCCGCGCTGCCGGACTCGCCGCGCGTGATCATGCGGATGCCGCGCCCGCCCTTCTTGCGCTCGTCGTCGAGCGTGGAGGCGAGCGCCGCGATCGCGTCGTCCCACGAGACGGCGGCGAGCTTCCCGTCGCCACCGCGGCGCATCGGCCCCTTCCAGCGGTCGGGCGCGTAGAGCGCCTGCAGCGTCGCCTGCCCGCGGGCGCACAGCGCGCCGCGCCCGATCGGGTCGTCGGGGTTGCCCTCGAGCTTGATCACGCGCCCCTCGCGGGTGCGGGCGGTGACGCCGCAGCCGGCGTCGCACGCGCGGCAGGCCGTGCGATAGAACAGCGGCAGCCCGGGCACGATGTGCTCGGGCGGCACGAGGTAGGGGACCAGCTTCTCGGCGTGGCGCGCCGGCGTGCAGCCCGCTGCCGTCGCCGCGCCGGCGATCTGCAGGAAGGTGCGCCGGCTCATCCCCTCGTGCGGTTCGTCGCCCATTCGCTCCTCTACTTGTGGCAGGTCCAGCAGTCGGTCGAAGCGCCGCGCTGGCGGTGGCAGGTCACGCACCAGCCCATCGAGAGCGGCGGCACCTGGTGCATCACGTCCATCTCCTCGACGGGTCCGTGGCACTGCTGGCAGCGCAGCCCCGCCGCGATGTGCCGCTCGTGCGTGAAGTAGACGTGGTCGGGCAGGACGTAGACCCGGTTCCACTCGAGCGGCTTGCCCGCCTCGAAGGCCGCGTTGACCTTCTGCACGTTCGGCTTGTCGGCGCTGACGAAGCGGTGGCAGCCGTTGCAACGCGCCATCGTGGGGATGCCCGCCACCGGCCCCCGCGCCGTGTACGAGTGGCACACGCCGCAACCGATCAGGTTCTGGCCAACGTGCAGCTTGTGCGAGAACGGCACCGGCTGCGACGGCGGAGGAGGCGGCGATGGCTGGCACCCGCCCGCCGCGACGGCGAGCAGTGCCACGAAGGCGGCGCGCATCGGGTCACTTCCTGACGAGGAAGTTCACTTTGACCGTCTTCCCCTCGGCGACGGTGACGCTCTGGTCGGCCGCCTTGCCGTGGGAGTTCCACACCGCGATCTGGTAGGTGCCGGGCGGGACGTCGGTGATGGTGTACGTGCCCGCCTTGTCCACCGTCGCCGAGTAGGGGTTCTGCCCGACGAAGATGAAGGCCAGCATCTCGGGGTGGATGCTGCACAGCTGGGTGAAGGTGCCGGTCTTGGCGAAGACGTGGGTGCGGCTCTCGTTCGGGCCGAAGGTGCCGAGGTTGTAGCCGCCCTCGGGGGAGAAGACGTTGTGCGCGACCGCGTCGTGGTTGGCGAAGTTGACCGTGTCACCGACGGTGATCGCCAGCACGTGGGGCAGAAAGCGCATGCCCTTCTGGTCCATGGTGGCCGTCTTGTGCGGGTACTGCCCGGCCACCTGTTTGAGGTAGACCACCGTCTCCTCGGTGTACTTCGGCGGCGTGACGTCGACCTTGCCGGTGATCGTGCCCCCGGCGGCGCGGGCGAGGCCCGGCGCGGCGAAGAGCAGCGAGGCGACAAGCAGCTGGCCGAGGTCGGTGCATCGTGAGCGGCGGATCGTCATCATCTCTCTCCCATCAGCAATTCGAGCGGTCGAGCGCCGCGAGGCAAACGACTGGCCAGGCGGCACCGGCGCAGGTCCCGTCGCGGACCACGCCGATGGGCGGGCCCACGAAGAGCGCCTTCCGAGGAAGCGCTATAGGCGCCACGAGAGCGCTGTCCACTCGCCCCGTCGAGTGGAGCCCGAACGCGAGCGCTTCGGCGCACCCTCCGCGCGCCCGCGGGAGGCGCACGCCGACGGGCCTCGTGCCGTCCGGGAACCGGACATATTCTGTCCGGCCCGGACCGGACACGGACGCGCCTTCGCCGTCGCCGGCGGGGATCGCGGCGGCACAACTCCTGCTCGACCGGCGCGCCGTGGAAGTCCCCTCGATCAAGCGCCTGCCGCCCGGCGACCGCCCGCGCGAGCGGATGCTCCTTTCGGGGTGCGAGGCGCTGTCGGATGTCGAGCTGGTGGCGCTCGTGCTGGGCGGCGACCTCGGCTGCGCGCACCTCGTGGTGAGCGAGGTCGGCGACGCGCGGTCGATGCGGCGCGCGGCGCTCGGGCAGCTCAAGGGCGTGCGCGGCGTCGGAGAGGCGCGCGCCTGCCAGCTCCTCGCGGCGCTCGAGCTGGGCCGGCGCGCCTCGCATCCCGACGGCGAGCGCGGCGATCCGATCCGCACGCCGACGGTGGCGGCGGCGCGGCTAGCGCAGCTCGTGCCGCTCGAGCAGGAGGAGCTGCACGTGCTGGCGCTCGATTCGCGCCACCGCGAGATCGCCCGCTTCGTCGCCGCGCGGGGCGCGCAGAACGTGGTCTACGTCTCGCCGCGCGACGTGTTCCGGCGCCTCCTGCGCGAGGGCGCGGCGGGCGCGATCGTCGCCCACAACCACCCGAGCGGCGATCCGACGCCGAGCGCCGACGACGTCGAGCTGACCAACCGCCTGCGCGCCGCCGGCGACCTCGTCGGCGTGGCGCTGATCGATCACCTCGTCATCGCGCGCGACGGCTACCACTCGTTCGCCGACCAGCTGCGGGCCACGCGGGCGGTGTGAAATATGGACTCGCATTTGCCGTTTGCTACAGTGACCGACGCTCGCGGGGCTACCGCGAGCAAGGAAATCCATGCGCCGTCTGCTGCCCATCGTCGTCCTCACCCTGTCGAGCACCCCCGCGTGGGCGCTCGACGACGTCATGACGCCGCGTGGGCTGGCGATGGGCAGCATGGGGCGCGGGGCGGCGATCGGCGCGCTCGGTCCGATGCTCAACCCGGCCGGCATCGAGTTCGCGCGCCAGTACACGATCGAGGCGGGGTACGGGCTGTCGGTCCAGGACGTCGGCAGCAACATCAACCTCTCGATCACCGACTCCACGACCAACGCCCACATCGGCATGGGCGCCTACTACCAGTTCGTGCACAGCTCGCCGCACTTCGCCAACGCGGCCGGCCAGCCGGACGCCGACGTGACGAGGCAGGGCAATGAGGCCGGCATCTCGACCGCCGTGCCGCTGGGCGATCACTTCGCCTTCGGCGTGACGCTGAAGTACGCCAACATTTCGACCGATGGGCCGAACCCCGCCGCGACGGCGACCAACAAGCTCCCCGGGCGAGTGGTCTACGACAGCTCGACCCTGGTCGACGCGAAGGGCTTCACCATGGACGTCGGCATCCTGATCAAGCTGACCGACACCTTCGGCATCGGCGTGGTGGGGTCGAACATCATTCCGCTCCACTCGATCGATACGCCCGCGGGGCTCGGCTTCGGGCTCGGCTACCAGGTGATGCCGAACCTGCTCCTGGTCGCCGACGCGCAGATCGACTTCGACAGGTACCGCTCGCAGGCCGTCGACGCGATGGGCAACCCGATCGTGCCGGCGCCCGACGCCGTCGGCACCCCGCTCGCGGGCGATCGGCGCACCACCGTGCGCGCCGGCGGCGGCCTCGAGTACGTCGCCGGCAACGTGGTGCCGATCCGCGCCGGCTACTTCCAGGACACCGGAATGCCGGGCGGCTTCATCTCGGCGGGCGTCGGCTATCTCGGCCCGAGCTTCGGCATCGACGCCGGCTACCGCGGCAAGGTCGTCGGCGGCAACGAGACCCTGCTCGCGCTCGGCCTGCGCGTCTTCCTTCAGTAGGGCCGCGCGCGCTTCGTTCGCTTTCGTCGATTACTATTGCCCGGCGTGGAACCGAAGCCGTCGGGAGCGGTCTGAAGGTCCATGGGCGCCTCGCCCAACCCGCTTGGGTTGACCGCGCTCCGCGAGCGACTGCTCATCCGTCGCCTGCAGCAGCGCGACGAACGCGCCTTCCACGAGATCGTGCGGCTGTACCAGCACAAGGTGTTCAACCTCGTGCTGCGGATGATCGGGAACCGCGAGGAGGCCGAGGACGTCGCGCAGGAGGTGTTCGTCACCGTCTTCAAATCGATCGACGGGTTCCGGGGCGAGGCGAAGTTCTCGACGTGGCTGTACCGGATCGCGGCGAACCACTGCAAGAACCGCATGAAGTACCTCGGGCGGCGGAGCTACAAGGCGACGGGCGAGCTCGACGAGGCGGCGGAGCGCGAGCTGCAGGACGCGCAGCCGAGCGCGATGACCCCGCACCTCGACGGGCCCGACAAGGTGCTCGAGGGCATGCAGATGGAGCGGCTCGTCCAGGAGGGGATCGCGCTGCTCGACGAGGAGCACCGCATGCTGATCGTGCTGCGCGACGTGGAAGACCTCTCGTACCAGGAGATCTGCGCGATCACCGGGCTCGCGGAGGGCACCGTGAAGTCGCGGTTGCACCGGGCGCGGATGAGCCTGAAGGAGTACCTGGCGAAGCGGGTAGGGTGATATTACGATGGCGACCGTGGACCACGCGCAGGCGAGCGAGCTGTTCTCGTCGTACTGGGACGAGGAGCTGGGTCCCGACGAGGCCGCGCGGCTCGAGGAGCACCTCCGGTCGTGCGTGGTGTGCCGGCGCGAGTACGAGCACTTCGAGCGGGCGCTCGGCGCCGTCGGTGCGCTCGCCCACGAGCTGGCGCCGCGGGGCTTCGCCGCGGGCGTCGTCCAGCGGGTGCACAAGCGCGCGCGCGGGCGAGCATTCGCCTCGCGCGGCCTGCTCGACCGGCTGCCCTACGAGCTGTTCTCGCTGCTGATGCTCGGGCTCATCCTCGCCATCTACGTGATCCTGCAGATGGCGCAGCCGGGCCACCTGCGGCTGCCATAGCGCCGATCGCGGCGCGCGGGGATGTCGGCCGTCGCGGATGACGGCGGGGCGGAACGCGGGGTGAGGGGGGCTAGCGCTCTTCCCAGAAGAAGAGCGTGATCGCGAGGCAGTGGAAGGCTTCGTCGCTCGATTGCGTGACGATCTTGTCGACGATCTTGAAGTTGCGGTGCGCCTCCAGCCAGTGCGTCACCTTCTCGCCCAGCTGGTCGCGTTCCTGCGCCATCGTCGCTGAGAAGACCTTCACGCCGTTGAAGCGGAGTCGCTCGGGATTCTGCTCGGTCATGGGCTACCTGCTGCTATCTGCGTTCGTGATGGAGCCGGACGCGGCACCGGACGATCCCGTCGCCGCGCGGTACTCCTCGATTGCGCCGCGGATCTCCTCCTCCGACAGGAGGTGATCGGTCCGCTTGGCGCGCGCGAAGATGTGCTTGACGAGGGCCGGCTCGGGCTCGATTCCCCGCTTCTTGAGCCAGTAGGTGACGTTCGATTCCCCCGACATGAAGCCGACCTCGATCTCCTGCTCGCGCCCGAACGTCGACGCGGGCACGCCCGAGTACACCCGGTCGGCCAGGAAGGTGTGGCCCTTCTTCTCCGCCTTGATGATCGCCGCCGCGTGCACGCCCGTCGCGGTGCGGAAGGCGTCGCCGCCGAAGACCGGGTAGTTGTACGGGAGGGGCACGTGCACCGCGCGCGACACCGTCTGCACCAGCTCCGAGAGCCGGCTCACGTCGCGGTGCTCGCCCAGCTCGCCGAGGAGCTTGAGGTTGATGATGATCTGGTCGAGCGCCGCGTTGCCGACGCGCTCGCCGACGCCGAGCACCGTGCCGTGGCAGCGGTCCGCCCCCGCCTCGATGGCGAAGATGGCGTTCGTCACGCCCAGCCCGCGGTCGTTGTGGCCGTGCCAGTCGATGCCCACGTGAGAGGCGCCCATGCCGTCGAGCAGCGCGCGCGTGAACCGGATCAGGTTGCGGACGCCGTCGGGGGTGGCGTGGCCGACGGTGTCGCACAGGCAGAGGCGGTGCGCGCCGTGGTCGATCGCGTTCTTGAACAGCGTCGCCAGCATCTCCGGGCGCGAGCGCGTCGTGTCCTCGGTGACGTAGGTGCAGGGCAGCCCCGCCTTCACCGCCATGTCGATCGCGTCGGCCGAGAGCTTGAGGATCCGATCGAGGTCCCAGCCCTCGGTGTACAGCCGGATCGGCGACGAGCCGATGAAGGCCATCACCTCGATCGCCATGCCGAGCTGCTGCGAGATCTCGATGATCGGCCGGATGTCGTTGACGTGGGTGCGCGCGGCGCAGTTCGGCTTGATGCGCAGCTTCTCGTCGAGGATCGCCCGCCCGAGCCGGCTGACGTCCTCGACCGCGCGCGGCCCGGCGCCCGGCAGCCCGATGTTGAGGTGGTCCACGCCCACCCGGTCGAGCAGCCGCAGGATCGCCAGCTTGTCGTCGATCTTCGGGTCGGTCACCGACGGCGACTGGATGCCGTCGCGCAGCGTCTCGTCGTTCAGCGTGAAGGGCTTGCGCGCCAGCGACGCGCGCTTCTCGACGGCATTCCAGTCGTAGATGGTGTCCGCTTCGCGCATCTCGCCCCCCTCCCCGCTCATCCCGCGGACTCCACCACCACAGCGAGGCCCTGCCCGCCGCCGATGCAGGCCGAGCCGAGCCCGCGCTTGCCGCCGCGCCGCTGCAGCTCGTAGAGGAGGTGGGTGACGATGCGCGCGCCCGAGGCGCCCAGCGGGTGGCCGAGCGCGATGGCCCCGCCGTCGACGTTGGTGCGCTCGCGATCGAGGCCCAGCTCCTTCTCGACGGCGAGGTACTGCGCCGAGAACGCCTCGTTCACCTCGACGAGATCGAAGTCGGCGAGGCGGAGGCCGGAGCGGTCGAGCGCCTGGCGGATCGCCGGCGCCGGGCCGATCCCCATCACCTTCGGATCGCAGCCCGCGATGCCCCACTGCGTGAGCTTGCCGAGCGGCTTCCAGCCGTGCCGCTCGCCGGCCTCGCGCGAGCACATCACCAGCGCCGCGGCGCCGTCGCAGATGCCCGACGCGTTGCCCGCCGTCACGACGCCGTCCTTCTTGAAGACCGGCGGCAGCTTGGCGAGGGTCTCCGGCGTCGTCTGCGGCCGCGGGTGCTCGTCGACCGCGAACTGCGCGGGGCCCTTCCTCGACTTGATCTCGACCGGCGCGATCTCCTCGCGGAAGCGCCCCGCCTCGTTGGCGGCGCCCCACGCCTGCTGCGAGCGCAGCGCGTAGGCGTCCACCTCGGCGCGCGAGATCGTGTACTCGACCGCGAGGTTCTCGGCGGTGATCGCCATCGGCAGGCCGGTGTACGAGTCGGTCAGCGCATCCCAGAGCGTGTCGCCGAGCGCGTTCGGCTTGCCGAACCCAAGCCCCCAGCGCGCGCCGCGCACGACGTGGGGCGCCTGCGACATCGACTCGGTGCCGCCGGCGAGGACGACCTCCGCGTCGCCGAGGAGGATGCGCTCCGCCGCGTTGACGAGCGACTGGAAGCCGGAGCCGCACAGGCGATTCACCGTCAGCGCCGGCGCCGGGATCGGCACGCCCGAGCGGAGCCCGACGTGGCGCGCGAGGTAGATCGCGTCGGGCGACGTCTGCAGCACGTTGCCGAAGATCACCTCGTCCACCTCGGTGGGCGCGATGCCTCCCTGAGCGAGCGCGGCCTTCGCGGCGACGACCGCCAGGTCGGTCGCGGAGAAGTCCTTGAGCGCCCCGCCGAACGTGCCGAAGGCGGTGCGCTTGGCGCCGACGAACCAGATCTCCCTGACGAGCTTCTTTGCCATCTGCTGTCCCTTTCGGCGGCACATTAGCGCAGCTTGCGCTGCCGCGGTACAAGGCTTCCACCAGTGCCTGTGCGTTTTTCTCACATCCTCGTGCTCGACTTCGACGGCACGCTGACCACCGCCGATGTCGGCGATGCGGTCTGCCAGCGCTACGCCCCGCCCTCCTGGCGGGAGATCGACGACCGCTGGGTGCGGCACGAGATCTCGCTCCCCGAGGCGCAGCGCGCGATGTGGGCCTTGGTGCGGCTGCGTCAAGAAGAGGCGATCGACTTTGTGCGATCGCACATCGAATTGCGCCCGGGGCTCGACGCGCTCCTCGACGGCGCCGCCGCGCGCGGGATCCCGGTGTGGCTCGCCTCGGGCGGCTTCGACTTCTACATCGACGCGCTCCTCGGCGAACGGCGCGCCCGGTTCGCCCGCGCCTGGTACAGCCGGGCCCGCTTCACGGGCGACCGCATCTTGGTCGAGTTCCCGCACGACGACCTCGCCTGCGGGCGCTGCGCCGTCTGCAAGGGGCGGGTGTGCGACCTCGCGCGCGCCGCCGGCGCCTCGCCGCTCTTCGTCGGCGACGGCCACTCCGATCGCTGCGTGGTGGGGCACGCCGATCGCGTCGCGGCGGTGCGCGGCTCGACGCTGGCCCGCCACCTCGGCGAGCACGGGACCCGGTTCGTCGAGTTCGAGCGCCTCGACGAGCTGGTGGCCTGGCTCGACGCGGATTGACCGGCGCGGCGGGGCCGGACCATCCTCCACGCGCGATGCCGATCTACGAATACGAGTGCGAGTGCGGGGCGCTCCTCGAGTCGATCGAGCGCGTCGGTCAGCGGCGCACGACCTGCGGCGAGCTGTGCCGGAAGACGCCGCCCACCGGCGACGGCAAGGTGGTGCGCCTGCTCTCGGGCGGCCTGCTCCGCGGCACCGGCCACGAGGCGAAGGAGCCGGTGATCGACGTCCACGAGCGCGCCGGCCGCAAGTGGGACGACTGCGCGTGAGCCGCGACACAGTGGGCTTCTCCGACAGCGCCCCGCTCCTCGCCGTGCGCGATCTGGCCGTGGAGTTCGTCTCCGACGGGAGGGCGCTCCGCGCGGTGGACGGCGTGTCGTTCGAGATCGGCGCCGGGCGCGTCGTCGGCGTGGTCGGCGAATCGGGCTGCGGCAAGTCGGTCACCGCGCTGTCGATCATGCGCCTCTTGCGCTCGCCCCCGGCGCGGATCGCGGGCGGCCAGATCGCCTACCGCGGGCAGGACCTGCTTGGCCTCGAC
>JAJXSP010000334.1 GCA_021784515.1 Myxococcales bacterium
CGCCGCTGGACTGCTCGCCCGCCGCGCCGTCGCGCGCGGCCTCCAGCCTGCGCCGTGGGTGAAGACCTCGCTCGCGCCCGGCTCGCTCGCCGTCACGCGCTACCTCGAGGAGAGCGGCCTCGCGGCCGACCTCGATCGCCTCGGCTTCAACACCGTCGGCTACGGCTGCACCACCTGCATCGGCAACTCGGGGCCGCTTCCACCCGAGGTGTCGCGCGCGATCGGCGAGCACGGCCTCGTCGCGTGCGCCGTGCTCTCGGGCAACCGCAACTTCGAGGGTCGGATCCACAACGAGGTCCGCGCCGCCTGGCTCATGTCACCGCCGCTCGTCGTCGCCTTCGCGCTCGCCGGGCGGATCGACATCGACCTCACCCGCGATCCGATCGCCACCGGCGCCGACGGGCGACCGGTGTACCTGCGCGAGCTGTGGCCGTCGAACGAGGAGGTCGCGCGCCTGGTGGCCACCTGCGTCCGCCCGGAGCACTTCGCCGCGGCCTACGCGCACATCGCCGAGGGCAGCCCAAAGTGGCGCGCCCTCGACGTGCCGGCGACCGAGCGCTTCCCGTGGGACGACGACTCCACCTACGTGCGTCGCCCGACCTACGTCGACCACATCGCCGCCGCGACGGCGATCCGCGGCGCGCGCGCCCTGCTCGTGCTGGGCGACTCGGTGAGCACCGACCACATCTCGCCCGCCGGCGCGATCCGCCCCGACTCGCCCGCCGGCCGCCACCTCACCTCGCTCGGCGTCGCGCCCGCCGACTTCAACTCCTACGGCTCGCGCCGCGGCAACCACGACGTGATGGTGCGCGGCACCTTCGCCAACCCGCGCCTGCGCAACCACCTCGTCGCGGTGGAGGGCGGCGTCACCCGCCACCTGCCGTCGGGCGAGGAGCTGTCGATCTTCGACGCGGCGATGCGCTACCGCGCCGAGGGGACGCCGCTCGTGGTGCTCGCCGGCGTGGACTACGGCACCGGCTCGAGCCGCGACTGGGCCGCCAAGGGCACGCTGCTCCTCGGCGTGCGCGCGGTGATCGCGCGTGGCTTCGAGCGCATCCACCGCGCGAACCTCGTCGGCATGGGCGTGGCGCCGCTGCAGCTCCTCGACGGCGAATCGATCGAATCGCTCGGCCTCGACGGCACGGAGCGCTTCGACGTCGAGGACCTCTCAAAGGTGGCGCCGGGCGCGCCGGTCGCGATCCGCGCCACGCGCGAAGACGGCCGCGAGGTGGACTTCCGCGCGCTCCTGCGCGTGGACGGCGCCGAGGAGCTGCGCTGCTTCCGCTCGGGTGGCATCCTGCCCGCGGTGCTCGACCTGGTCTGCTGCGGCAAGGAGATCGCGACGCAGGCGCTGCCCATCGCCTCGCCTGCCTCCATCGCCGGACTGCCGCCCGAGGAGGTCGATCGCTCCTCGGCCGAGTCCTTCCCGGCGAGCGATCCGCCGGCGTATTGATTCAGAACGGGTTGCGGACGCAGTTGCCCTGGAAGGAAAGCTGCGGGCCGCTGTCCAGCACCTCGAAGTCGGTCACCTGGATCCCGAAGAGCGAGTGGGAGTCGAAGTTCAAATTGGCCCACTTCGCAGTCGTGAATCGGTCGTTCTGCGCGGTGAGCGCGATGTTGCCGCCGTCGGAGAGGAACATCCCGTACTTCTGCAGCGCGCGGGCGACGGTGCGGGCGGCGTCGTTCGGCAGGTTGGCGAGCGGATAGTTCGCCCGCAGGCGAAGGTGCACGCCGTAGGGCGGGGCGCTGCCGGTGCCGCTGCTGCTCGTCGCGTGCGTGGCGGGGTGCACGTAGGTCTTCTTGAGGATGCGGCTGTTCGGGAGGATGAAGCGGATCGCGTGGTCGATGTGCCCCGCGGCCACCTCGTCGGCGTTGAACAGCAGCGCCGCCATCGGGAAGCCGCCCGCGTCGGCGCTGGTGCACTGCTCGCCGCGCCCCGACGGCGGGTAGAGGCGCGTGAGATCCCACACCGCGAGGCAGCCGCCGTTGAACACGCCGTTCGTAATGTCGGCGCGCCACATCTCGTAGAGCTTCCGCGTCGGCTGGTGGATCACGATGAGGTGGCAGTCGCCGTCCTGGGTGCAGGAGTAGCCCTGCTCGCCCTCGAGGGCGCCGCCCGCCGGAACGGGCACCGGCACGTGGTCGCAGTCGGGCGAGTAGAAGTCGCCCGTCGGGTTGAACGCCAAAAAGGGCGCCTTCTGATCGGCCTGGAGGACGTTGATCGAGAAGTCGATCTGGAGCTTGTTGCCGTTGCCCCAGCCGCCGGCGTTCTTTAGCCAGGCGATGATCGCCGCCGAGTTCTTGTCGAGCGCCGCCTGCGAGACGTCCTGCGTCCACGGCGCGCCCGGCGGGAACAGCCCGCCGGCCGGCGGCGCGGCGAGGTCGCTCCCGCGCGCCACCGCGAGATCGCTGCCCGGAGGCGCGGCGAGATCGATCACCGGCACGGACTGGTCGTCGGCCGCCCCGCCGTCGCTCGCTCCCGAGGAGCAACCGAGGAAGAGCGCTCCGACGAGGCCGAGGCGCACCGCGGGTCGGGGAATTCGCATGGGGTCCTCCGGCCGGCAATTGTACCGGCCGGAGGCGCGCGATCGAGGCCGATGTCCCGACCGCCGATTCGCGCCGCGCGACGCGAGTGATACGCTTCCCGCATGAAGCCCACCACCACGCCGCGCGTCATCATCCGCCACTGCGAGCAGTACGATCCCGAGGCGATCCGCGCCATCGTGCGCGCCGGCCTCGACGAGCTGGGGCTCAAGCCTCACGGGCGCACGCTCGTGAAGCCCAACCTCGTCACGGCCGGCCCGCTCTTCCCGCACGCGCACACGCGTCCGGAGTTCGCCGAGGGCGTCCTGCGCGCCCTGCAGGAGGCGGGCGGCGACGCCATCTCCGAGCTGGCGGTCGGCGAGCGCTGCGGCATCACCATTCCCACCCGGCACGCGTTCACGAATTCCGGGTTCGACGCGATGATCAAGCGCGTCAAAGGGGTGAAGAAATACTATTTCGAGGAGGAAAAGCAGGTCGAAATCCAGTATTCGCACCCGGGGAGATTGCGCGATTACGTGTTCACGCCGGAGCCGGTGGCGCGCGCCGACTTCTTCGTCAACATGCCCAAGTTCAAGGCGCACCCCTGGACCACGGTGACCTTCGGCTGCAAGAACTACATCGGCATTCAGGACGATCGCCACCGCCTGATCGACCACGATCACCGCCTGAACGAGAAGATCGCCGACCTCCAATACATCATTCAACCGCAATTCCTGGCGATCGACGCCATCACCGCCGGCGAGGGGCGGATGCTGACGCCCAAGCCCTTCACCCTCAATCTGGTGATCATGGGCAACAACCAGGTTGCGTTCGACGCCGTGTGCTGCGCCATCATCGGGATTCACGCCCGCGACGTCGATCACATCCGCCTCTCCGAGGACCGCGGCTTCGGCACCACCGATCTCGCCAAGATCCGATTGAGCGGCGACGTGTCCCTCGAGGAGGCGCAGCGTCGCGCGCACGGCTTCGAGGTCGGCCTGAAGCGCGTCGAGAAATACTTCGAGGGATCGAAGATCACCGCCTACGCGGGCCCGCCGCCCGAGACCGAGCCCACCGACTATTGCTGGGGCGGCTGCCCGGGCGCGATCGAGGAGGCGATCGAGATCCTGCGGGTCTTCGACTCGCAATGCGACGAGCGGCTGAAGCGGCTGCACGTGGTCTTTGGCGCCTATTCGGGGCCGATCGACGCGAAGCCCGGCGAAAAGGTGGTGTTCATCGGCGATTGCGCGCAATGGGAGGGCAAGCTCGGCGAGCAAGTGGTGCAGATCCGCAGCACCTATCAAAACCGCGGCACCAAGGACCCGCACAACGCGAAGCACTCCGACGTTTACGGCAAGCTGCTCTCGGTGCGGAAGCAGGTCGGCGAGGCGAAGGGTGAGCCGCACATCCGCCTCCAGGGCTGTCCGGTGTCGGTGGCCGAGCAGATGCTGGCCATTTGCGAGCTGGGCGGGGCGAAGAATCCCCTGTTCGACAAGAACGAGGCGATGGGGTTCAACAAGGCCTATATCGCGTGGCGGGCGAAGATGGCCGCCAAGCGGCTCGGCGGGCACAAATACCAGGAGTCCGGCCCGACGGAGCGCGGCGAGGCGCGGCCGGAGATCGAGTAGCCGCCCGCTCGGGCGCGGCTGGCGTGGGCGCCCGCGGTGTCTATCACACGCGCCATGGCGGTGACGGGCGCGGAGGTGCTGGCGGGCGGCGGCACGCGCTTTTCGGTGTGGGCGCCGCGGGCGCGCTCGGTCGCGTTGCGGCTCGGCGGCGAGCCCGATCGCCCGATGCGCCGCGAGGGAGACGAGTGGTCGCTCACCGTCGAGGGCGCCGGCGCGGGCGCGCGCTACTGGTTCGTCCTCGACCAGGCGCGGGCGCTCCCCGACCCGCGCTCGCGCTGCCAGCCCGAGGGCGTGCACGGCCCGTCGCAGGTGGTGGACCCGCGCGCCTTCCGCTTTCGCCACGAGGCGCCGCGGCGGCCGCTCGCCGAGTGGGTGATCGAGGAGATCCACGTCGGGGCATTCACAATGGAAGGCACCTTCGCCGCCGCCGCCGCGCGCCTCCCGGCCGTCGCCGAAATCGGGATCAACGCCGTCGAGATCATGCCGGTCGCGGCATTCCCCGGGGCGCGCAACTGGGGATATGACGGCGTGTCGCTCTACGCGCCCTGCGCCGCCTACGGCACGCCCGACGAGCTGCGCGCGCTGGTGGACGAGGCGCACCGCCTCGGCCTCGCGGTGATCCTCGACGTCGTCTACAACCACCTCGGCCCCGAGGGGAACTACACCAATGAGTTTGCGCCCTACTTCACCTGCGCGCGGAAGACGCCGTGGGGCGACGCCATCGCCTACGAGCGCCCCGAGGTGCGCTCCTGGCTCGTCGACAACGCCCGCCACTGGCGCGACGAGTACCGCGTGGACGCCTTGCGCGTCGACGCCGTGCACGCGATCGAGGACCCGTCGCCGCGACAGTTCCTGTCCGAGCTGGTGGAGGGCGCGCGGCCGCTCGTGATGATCGCGGAGAGCGAGCCGAACGAGTCGCGCGTCGTCGACGAGTGGGGCTTCGACGCGGTGTGGTCGGACGACTTCCACCACGCGCTCCACGCCAGCCTCACCGGCGAGCGCACCGGCTACTACCGCAGCTTCGGTCCGCTCCCGCGCCTGGCGCGCGCGATCGAGGTGGGCTGGGTGCGCGGCGCCGAGGCCGAGCACGCACGCACCCTCTCGGCCGAGCGGCTGGTGGTGTGCGCGCAGAATCACGACCAGATCGGCAACCGCGCGCTCGGCGAGCGATTGGCGCACCTCGCGGGGTTGCCGTCGGCGCGCCTCGCCGCGGTGGCCACGCTCGCCGCCGCGCCGTCGGTGCCGCTGCTGTTCATGGGCGAGGAGTTCGCCGCCGGCGCGCCGTTCCTCTATTTCACCAGCCACGGCGACCCGGCGCTCGCGCGCGCGGTCACCGAGGGGCGGCGGCGCGAGTTCGCGGAGCACGGCTTCGCGTGGCCCGAGCGCGTCCCCGACCCGCAGGACGAGGCGACGTTCCGGCGCAGCAAGCTCGACTGGCAGGAGGCCGAGCGCGCCCCGCACGACGGGATGCGTGCGCTCTATCGCGAATTGCTGCGACTGCGGCGCGAACTGCCGACACTCGGCGCGCGGGCGAAGGCGCTGTGCCGGGCGCGCGTCGACGGGAGCCTGCTCCGCGTGGCGCGCGGGCCGGTGCAGGTGGTGATGAACTTCGACGAGCACGCCGCGGGGGCGATCGAGCCCGGGTGGCGGTGTTTGCTGCTCAGCGAGGAGCGGCAATTCGGGGGGACGGTGGATCGACCTGGGAATGTTTTGCCGCCGCGGGCGGGGGGGCTTTACGTGCCTGGGCGGTAGCCTTTTCCCTTGCCGGGGGCTTTCCTCCGTTTTCGCTTTGTCAGGCTTTTGAAGGTGATTTCGTTCGTGGGGCCCCATTGGGCCGATCCGGCGCAGAGCGCCATTGCCGGCGCGGCAAGCCTGCACGAAGGAGAACCTACGGTTCTCCCTCGTGGCTCCCTCTCCCTCACCCTCTCCCGCGCGTGTCGGCGTGGAATCAGATTACCCTCCCCCTGCGAGGGGGAGGGTTCAGGTTGAGGTGATTTGTGGGGTGGGCAACTGAGCATCCCGGCCAGACGTCCGCGACGCACGCGACGCCCGCGGCGCACGAGACGCACGAGACGCACGAAAGACGAGGGACGCGTCTTTTGTTTCTTCGCAGCGGATTCCCCGACAGCCAATTGGTCCGACCGCCGGCGAAGAAACGAAAGACCGTCCCCCCAGCGTGTGGAAGACGTCCGAGACGTCCGGAGACGCCCGCTCGATTCGCGTTCGATCCAATGATTCCGACCCCAGGCCCAATGGTTCCGCCCCGTGCGCCGGCGGTTCCGCTCCATGTTCCGGCGGTTCTGCCCCATGTTCTGGCGGTTCTGCCCCATGTTCCGGCGGTTCCGCCCGTGCGCGATCGGTCCACCCGGCGATCCGACGGTTCTGCCTCGAGCGCGATCGGTTTCGCCCATGCTCCGGCGGTTCCGCCCCACGTGCGACCGGTTCCGCCCCGCGATCCGGAGAATCTGCCCGCGTGCGATCGGTCCCGCCCCGCGTGCGGCCGGTTGCGCCCCTCGATCCGACAGTCCCGCGCCGTGACCGCCGCGTATCGCTCAGCTCTTGGGCGTTTCCCCGCCGCCCGCCGCCCCGTTCTGGGTGCTCCCGCCGGTCGCAGGCGCCTTCCGGTGGTCGCGCCGCCGCGGCAGGAACTTGAGCGCCTTGGTGCGGTCGGCGAGACCGGGGAGCGCGACGACCGTGCGGGCCCGATAGAGGTCGAGCCCGCGCACGATCGCCAGCGCGGCGGTCTCGGTGGCCGCGATCCCGGCCGCCTTCTCCTCGGCGCGATGGCCCTTGGCCTGCTCGATCTCGGCCAGCTGCTTCTCGTAGCTCACGAGCTGCCTCTCCTCGGCGTCGGTGTAGCCCATGTCGAGGAGCACCTCGCGCCGCGTCGGCGCCTTGGCGAGGAAGTCCTGGATCCCTCGCCGCACCCGCGCCGACGACCGCCCGGTGCGGCCGCCGCGCCCCAGCGCCCGCGCCACCGCCACCGCGCCCGTGGAGCGCGCCGCCGACCCGCC
>JAJXSP010000335.1 GCA_021784515.1 Myxococcales bacterium
ATCTCCGAGCCGCGTGAGCTGGCCCGCGCACGGCGGGCAGACGAACGTCTTGCCGATCTGGTAGTGGTCGCCGCAGAAGTGGGCGTTCTTCATCCCGCTGACCGGGAAGTTCATCGTCGGGCGGAGGGGCTTCTCGCAGGAGAAGCAGGTGCGGTCGGTATCCATCGGAAGCTCCTAGTCGCGTTCGAGGGCCCGCTCATTGACCACGTTTCTTGGTCGGCGTCAAGCGGCTTTCACCGACGGGGAGCGCAGCGCAAATCGCCCAACGCACGTGGGTGCTCGCGTGTCGCGATGTGCGGACTTGCCACGCGCGTCGCGGAGGACTACAAGTGTCGCGCTCATCGTCGCAGCCGGTGAGGCGATCGCCGGCATGTTGCAACGCAACACGCGGGAGGAAAGTCCGGGCTCCACAGGGCGAGGTGCCGGCCAACGGCCGGTCGGGGTGACCCGAAGGACAGTGCCACAGAGAACAGACCGCCGCCGCAGGGCAGCGCGACGGCAAGGGTGAAACGGTGCGGTAAGAGCGCACCGGGCCCCTGGTAACAGGGGTCGCATGGCAAACCCCACCTGGAGCAAGACCGAGCAGGAGCAGGGTCGCAAGACCCTCGGGGCGGCCCGTCCCGTGGCTCCGGGTATGGTCGCTCGAGCCGCGCGGCGACGCGCGGCCTAGATGAATGATCGCCACCGCGAAAGCGGGACAGAACCCGGCTTACCAGCCGACTGCGACGATGAGCGCTTCTTCGATCCGCGCGGGGCGGCCTGTCGACGCGGCTACCCGCCGACGGCGCCGTGGCCCTCCTCCATCGGGGCCGTCGCACGCGCGGGAGCCCACGGCCCGATCCCCGAGGCGCGCTGGTAGAGCCCGACGAAGCGCGCCGCCATCGCCTCGAGCGAGCAGCGCTCCGCCATGCGCCGCGGGCCGTCGGGGCAGCCGCGTCCGTCGGTGAGCACGCGCTCGAGCGCCGTGGCGAGCGCGGCCGGCGTCGCCTCCGCCACCGCGCAGTTGTCGATCCCCGCCAGCACCTCGCGTACGTCGCCCACGTCGACCGACACGACCGGGCGCGCGCAGGCGAGCGCCTCCTTCACGCAGTTGGGCGATCCCTCGGCGTGCGAGGTGACGAGCAGCGCGTCGCACGCCGCGTAGGCCCACGGCATCTCGTCGAGCGGCAGGCCGTCGACCACGTCGAGCGCCACGCCGGGCAGCCGCTCCATCGCGGCGCGGGCGAGCGCGATGCGCTTCACCGGCCGCGCCGCCGCGCGCAGGGCCACGAACGCCACCCGATGTCCGTCGAGCGGCAGGTGGCGTCGTCGCCGCGCCTCGTCGCGCGGCAGGGGGCAAAAGCGCGCCACGTCCACGCCGCTGCCGATCACCTCGCAGCGACGGCGCGCCGGCGGCCACCACAGCGCCGACCGCATCCGGGCGCTGCGCACGGAGACCGCGCCGGCGAGCACCGCGCCGAGCTGCGAGGCGAGCCGCGATGGCAGCGACGAGAGCGCCGCCCCACCGCGCGGCGACGGCGCGCCATGGAGATCCGACCCGGCGAGCGAGAGCACGCACGGCACGCGGCGCTGCGATGCGCACAGGAGACCGAGCAGCGATCCGTACAGCGGCGCGACCACGTCGTAGCGTCCGCTCTCGAGGCGCTCGTCGAGGCGGCGCCACAGCCGCACGAAGCCGCCGCGGTCGAGCACGCACTCCTCGGCCAAAAGGTCCACCTCGACGCCGGCCGCGCGCAGCGCCGCGACGCGCTGCCCGGCCCACGGCGCTTCGGCGCGCGCCGGATCCCAGTTCGCCACCGCGAGCACGCGCAGCGCTCGCTCGCTCGCCCCGTTCGCCATCGCTCCTCCCGGACTCACACCGCGACGTCCCAGCGCTGCATCCACCGCTCGAGCGCGACCAGGGCGTAGACGCGCTGCTCGAGCTGGGCGTGCGGCAGTCCGCCCATCGCCCGCCCCGCTCCGTCGCCGGCGACGGCGCGCGCGTAGGCGCGCACCGCGGGCAGGTGGAGGATCGCGCCGAGGCGCGGCTCGGGCGACAGCAGCGTCTCGTCGACCAGCGCGCGCATCGCCTCCCCGTCGACGGGCGGGAGCGGCGCGGCGAAGCTGGCCCGCGGTCGCTCCGCCTCGGCGCGGGGGAGCCAGCGCTCGGCGGCGCGGCGCAGCAGCACCTTCGTCACGCCCCCGCGGAGCCGCAGCGACGGCGGCAGGCGCAGCGCGAGATCGACCACGCGCTCGTCGAGGAGCGGCACGCGCACCTCGAGCCCGTGGCACATCGACATCATGTCGAGCCGGCACAGCACGCCGCCGGGGAGCCGGTGGCGGAGATCGCACGCCGCGAGCGCCGCCGGGAGGTCGGCGTGGCCCGCGGTGTCGACGGCGAAGCGATCGGCGGTGCGGTAGCCGAACACCCGCCGCGCGTGCTCGGGACGGTAGAGCGCAGCCTTGGCCGGCTCGTCGAAGCACGAGCGCAGCGTCGCCACCGCCTCGGACGCCGAGAGCCCCGAAAGCGCGAGCGCCTCGGCGAACCGGCCGCCCAGCTCGCGCAGCGCGCGGCACGGCGGCGCCATCGCGAGGCGCGCCGCCGCGGCGAAGGCGCGTCGCGCAGGCGAGGGGATCCACCGCAGCGCCGACAGTTGCGAGGCGATGCGGTACGACGAATGGCCGCCGAAGAGGTCGTCGCCGCCGTCGCCGGAGAGCACCGTCTTCACGAAGCGACGCGTCTCGCGCGCGGCCAGCCACGTCGGGATCGCCGAGCGATCGCCGAACGGCTGGTCGAAGTGGTCGAGCACGCGGCCGAGGAGCGCGGCGTCGGCGCTCCCGGCGGGCACGCGCAGCTCGCGGTGGCGCGTGCCGAAGCGCCGCGCGACGGTCCGCGCCACGGGCCACTCCTCGACGGCGCGGCCGTCGCAATCGACGTGGAAGCCGACGGTGAAGGTCTGGAGCGGCTCGGCGCGCCCGGTGGCGAGCAGCGCCACCAGCAGCGACGAGCCGATGCCGCCCGAGAGGAAGGCGCCCACCGGCACGTCGGCGATCGCCTGGTCGCGCAGCGCGGCCGCGAGGCGCTCCTCGAGCGCCCCGAGCGCGCTCGCCTCGTCGAGCGCGTCGTCGGGGGCGAGGCGCGGCTCGAAGTAGCGGCGCAGGACGACGCGTCCGTCGGTGACGGTCAGCGTGGAGCCCGGCTCCAGCACCGACAGCCCGGCGAGCAGCGCGCGCGGCGCGGGCGGCGAAAGCAGGCTGAGGAAGTCATGCAGCGCCTCCGGATCGAGCCGCCGCTCGATGCGCTCGCTGGCCAGGAGCGCCTTCAGCTCGGAGGCGAAGAGGAGGCGATCCCCGTCGAGGGAGTAGTAGAGCGGCTTCACGCCGAGACGGTCGCGCGCCAGCACGAGGCGCCGCCGCGCCGCGTCCCACAGCGCGAACGCGAACATCCCCGAGAGGCGCTCCGTCGCCGCCTCGCCCCACTCCTCGTAGGCGTGGGGGATTACCTCCGCGTCGCTGCGGGTCCGGAAGCGGTGGCCGCGCCCATCCAGCTCGTGGCGGAGGGCGGCGAAGTTGTAGACCCGGCCGCTGAATGCCACGACCACGTCGCCGCGCTCGTTGCTCATGGGCTGGCGTCCGCCGCCCGCGTCGAGGATCGAGAGGCGGGTGTGGCCGAGCTGGCAGGCGCCCCCGTCGAAGAGCCCGGTGTCGTCGGGCCCGCGGTGGGCGAGGCGGGCGGTCATGCGCGCGACGAGCCCGGGCTCGACGGCGCTCCCGCGCAGCGCCAGGCTGCCAGCGATGCCGCACATCGTCGGCTGGTTCTAGACACGAGCGACCGCTCGTCCAGACAGGGAGAAAGATCGTAGGCGACGACTACGGGGTGGAGCCCGGCTCACGCTGCGGTCTCAGCGCGTCGGCCCGATGTCCTCGCCTTCGAGCAGGTCGCGCAGCTCGCGGTCGAGCGAGCTCACCGTTCTCTCGAGCGCATCGACGCGCCGACGGAGATCGTCGACCGCCGCCTCGAGGTGCTCCGGGCCGTCCTCCGCCGCGGGTTCCCGCCGCTTCCCCGGAGCGTCACTTCCAAGATTTTCCATCCGCGCCTCCCGTTCGCCGCGTCGCTCGCGACACACGATTGGTCATGCGATTGCTCGGCCCAGGATCGGAGATCGTTGCGGCGCCGCCGGCGTCGGGAGAGGGAGAGATGCGGAACGAGATCGCGAGCCAGCGGGAGCGCCGATCGCGCGAGAGCCTGTACGCCGCGCTCGGCGCGCTCCTCGGGTTGGGGGCGCCACTCGGGTTCCTGGCCCTGCGCGGCGCGCTCGCGCGCAGGGTGCCGTCGCCGCGGTGGGCAGCGCGGGAGCTGTCGTCGCGGCCGGAGACCTACGCCTACCTCGGCCTCTCCACGACGACGGCCTTCGCGCTGTTCGGCCGCCTGCTCGGCCGCCTGGAGGACGATCGGCGGCGCCGCGAGCGGGACAACGAGCGCCTGCGCGAGGAGTTCTCCGCGGTCGTCTCGCACGACCTGCGCGACCCGATCACGCCCATCCTGATCGACACCGATCGCCTGCTGGGGAGCGCCACCGCCGGCGAGGTCGCCGTCCCCACGGAGGTGCTCGCCCGGATCCGGCGCTCGGCGCTGCGCCTCGCCCAGGTGACGGACGACTTCCAGGACGTGATGCAGATCGAGCTTGGGCGCCTCGTCGTGAAGCCGCGGCCGGTGGCGCTCCCGGCGGCGGTCTCGGCGCTCGTCGACAAGCTGCGCCCCGCGCTCGCCCCGCACCCGGTGGCCCTGCGCGTCGACGGCCACCCCGGCTCCGTGATGGCGGACCCGGGGCGGCTCGACCAGGTGCTGCGCAACCTGATGGAGAACGCGGCCAAGTTCTCGTCGGGCGACGCGCCGATCGTCATCGCCATCCGTTCGGCCCACGGCGGCGCCGTCGTCTCCGTCGAGGACCGGGGGGTCGGCATCCCGCCGCAGGAGATGGGGCTGCTGTTCGACCGCGCCTTCCAGTCGCAGCGCGCGCGCGCGCGGCGGACCGGCCTCGGCGTCGGCCTGTACATCACGCGCGCCATCGTCGAGGCGCACGGCGGCCGGCTCGCCGTCGAGAGCGAGCCTGGGCGCGGGAGCACCTTCCGCGTCTTCCTGCCGGGCGCGCCGCCGCAGCTCGCCGAGGCGGGCGAGCAGCCCCCGACGCGGGAGACCGTGCGGCGCTACATGGCGCGCCGCCCGCCGACCATCGAGAGCGGAGAGACGGTGGCCGCAGCGCGCTCGCTCATTCGCGAGCACGGCGTCCGCCACCTGCCCGTGGTCGATCACGGCGCCGTCGTCGGCCTGCTCTCCGACAGCGAGATCGCCTCCCTGGCGCAGCGCGGGGAGCCCGAGCGCGAGGAGGCGCGCGTCGAGTCGGTGATGGCGCGCTTCCCGTTCGTGGTGAGCCCGGAGGCCCCCGTCGAGGAGGCGGCGAGGGTGATGGCGCGCCACGGCTGCGACGTGGCGATCGTCGTCGAGAACGGCAAGGTCGTCGGGACGCTCGCCGCGGTGGACGCGCTGCGCGCGCTCGCCGAGCCGGGGCCCGGGCCCTTACACCCGTAGGATCAGCACCGGGCAGGGCGCCTCGCGGATCAGCGCCTTCACCGTCGCCGCGCGCGCGCCCTCCAGCCGCCCGTGCCAGGCGAGCACGACGAGATCGATCGGCGTCGCGGCGACGCAGCGGCAGATCTCCTCGGCGGGATCGCCGGTGGCGAGCAGCCGGCGCACGCCGAGCGACTCGGGGATGGCGCCCAGCGAGGCGGCCCGTTCGAGGAACTCGCGGGTCCACTCGGGCCACTCGTGCTGCGGCTGATCCACGTACCTCGGCGTCACGAGCGTGCCCTGCTCGGTCGGCGGCGCGCCCGCCGCGGTCGCCACGTGGAGGACCAGCAGCGAGGCGCCGGCGCGCGCGGCCAGCTCGGCGGCGGGGCGCACCGCCGCGATCATGGCCGGGCTGCCGTCGAAGGGCAGCAGCACCCGGCGCAGCTCCCACGGCGCGAGGCCGCGCTGCGGCGGGACGAGCACGACGGGGCAGGGCGCCTCGGCGAGCACCCGCGCGGCGGTGCGCCCGAGCGGGTGATCGGGCGGCGTCGAGGTGCGGGCGCACATCACGATCCACGCGCTGCCCCGCTCGGTCGCCGCGCGCGCGATGCCGTCGGCGGGGGCGCCGGTGACGTTGTCGAGCACCGCGCCGTGCAGCTCTTCGCGGTCGAGGCCGGTGCGGCCCGGCAGCTCGACGGAGGGCACGGCGCTCGGCGTGACGTGCACGACCTGGAGCGTGGCGTGCTCGATCGCGGCGAGCCGCCGCGCCACCGGGAGGGCCGCCAGCGCCTGCGACGTGCCGTCGAGGGGGAGGAGCACCGTCGCCGGCTTCCCAATGCCTCGTTCGCCGTGGACCACGTTCCCCTCCACCGCTCACGCCCTCCGCCACGGGCCCCACCGCCCGTCGGTCTCGTGCCGCGCCACGTGCCGGCCCGGCTCGAGCTCGGCCGCCGCGCCCTCGCCCAGCACGAACCGCACCGGCGCGGTCCCCTCGTGGAGCACCTCGATTGCGGCGCCACCGTCGAGGAGCGCCACTCGCAGCGGGTTGCCTCGGAAGGTCGCCGCGAAGGCGAGCGACCGCCACGCCGGCGGCAGGTGCGGGTCGAGCGCCACGCCGTCGTCGACGGCGCGCATCCCGGCGAAGCCGAACACGGCCGCCTGCCACAGCGCGCCGAGCGCCGCCGCGTGCACGCCGCCCGCCGCGTTGCCCATCGTGTCGGCGAGATCGATCTCGGCGCCCTGCTGGAAGTAGTGGGTCGCCAGCGGCCGGTCGCCCAGGCGCGCCGCGACGAGCGCGTGCACCGACGGGCTGAGCGAGCTGCCGTGGACGGTGAGCGGCTCGTAGTGGCGGAAGTTCGCCGCGCGCACCTCGGGCGACAGCTCGTCCCACAGCAGGTACACCAGCATCACCACGTCGGGCTGCTTCACCACCTGCGCGCGGCGGATGCGATCGCGCCCGAAGAGGTCGTCGGCGGCGAGCGGCCGCCGGGCGTGCATCGCCGGGTCGAGCCGCTCGAGCGCGTGGAAGCCGGCGAACTGCTCGAACAGCCCGGTGCGCGCGTCGAAGCCGAGGGTGAGCGCGGCGGCGCGCGCGCGCCAGGCGGCCGGCTC
>JAJXSP010000011.1 GCA_021784515.1 Myxococcales bacterium
CAGCCACGCCGCCACGGCGTCGGCGTCGGGCCCCTCGGCGGCGTAGCTCTCGAGGTCGGGCAGGCCGAGCTGCGCCATGCCGAGCGTATCGATGAACAGCCCCTCGGCGTCGGCGACGGCGAAGCGACGGACGGCGACCCACAGATCGAGCGGCGGCACGCGCCCGGCCTCGGCGAGGCGCGCTGCGGCCCGGCCCGCCTCGGTGAACACGGCGCCCACCTCGTCGAGCAGCGCCAGCGCGCCCAGCAGCGCGAGGAGCGCCGCGGCCACCCGGCTCGCCGCCAGCAGCCGCCCGAGATCGCGCTCGCTCCCGGCCGCGCGGATCGCGATCGAGGCGCGGTGGCGCAGCGCCGCATCGGCCGCGCCCTCCCAGCGCGCATTCGCGACCGCGTCGTAGAGGCCCGCGCAATCGAGCGGCGCGCCGTCGGCGGCCACCTCCACCGCCACCCCGTCGACGAGCAGGCGCCCGGCCGCCCCGAGGCCCGCCGAGAGCAACGCCGCGTGCACCTCGTCCATCGCCGGCGCGCGCTCGAGCAGCACGCGCAGATCGGGCGCGGCGCTCGCCGTCACGGCTTTTCCCATCGTTGGCCTACCGCCATGGGCGCGCGGACGCTAGTACCTCGCGGCGGAAATGTCGATAGGACCGGGAGCGTCGATGAGCCCGCGGCTCCAGCTTGCGTCCATTCGCGTCGCATGCCAGCTTGCGCGCATGCGCGAGGATCGGAGAGCGAGGGAGCTGCGTTGCCCGACGTGCCGCGCCCCCGTCGAGCCGCCGCGCGAGGCGTCGCCCCCGTCGTCGTTCCCGTTCTGCAGCGAGCGCTGCCGGCTGCTCGATCTCGGCGGCTGGCTCGACGAGCGCTTTCGCGTCGCGGGGAGCGAGGAGGAGGACGCCCGCTCGCTGCCCGAGTCGCCGATCGATCGCGACCGCGAATAGCCGCAAGCGAGCCCGGCCGCTGCTACCATCCGGCGCCATGCTCGCCCGCCGCCTCGCCGCGCTCGTCGTCGTCGCGCTCCTGCTGCCGCTGTCCGCGTCGGCGCGGCCCGGGGGCGGCCACAACTTCTCGAGCGGCGGCGGCCACTCCTTCGGCGGCAGCCACTCGTTCGGGGGCAGCTCGCACTTCACCGCCCCGAGCCACGGCGGCTCGTGGAGCGGTTCGCGCGGCTCGTGGAACAACGACGCCGACGGCGGCGTCGCGGGCGCGTTCTCCCCCGCCGGCTGCGGCGCCGCGACCGGCGTGATGTTCTGGCTCGTCGTCGCCATCGTGCTGATCGGGCTCGTCGCGCGCCGTGGGGGCGCCGATCGCGCCACGCGGCGGGCGATCGAGGCGCTCGCGGCCACGCGCAACGCAGCGGTCGATCTCTCGGGGCTGGAGGCGCTCCGCCAGCGCGACCCCGCCTTCTCCCCCGAGCAGTTCCTCGCCCGCGCCCGCGCCACCGTCGAGAGCCTCAACGGCGCATGGGTCGCTCGCACCCTGGGCAACGTGCGCCGCCTCCTCTCCGACGCCGTCTACACGCGCTTTTGCACCCAGCTCGCGCTCGACGAGGCGCAGGGGCGCCGCAACGTGATGGCCGACGCCGAGGTGGTCAACGTCGAGGTCGCGGGCATCGAGGGCGACGGCGACTGGGACACCATCCACGTCAAGCTCAGCGCCCGCGCCCGCGACGCCGACGTGCCGGCGAGCACCGCTCCCGACGAGGCGGAGCGGATCGCGCGCCGAAGCCCGCTCGAGCCCTACACGGAAATCTGGTCGTTCTCGCGGCGCGTCGGTGCTCAGACGCTGGCCCGCGGCGTCCTCGAGGGGCGGTGCCCGAAGTGCGGCGCCGACGTGCCGCTCGCCGACGTCATTCAGTGCGGGTACTGCCGCGCGCTGGTGAACTCGGGCGTGCACGACTGGGTGCTCGCCGAGATCACGCAGATCACCGAGTGGTCGCCGTCCTCGACGGGGAAGGCGATCCCGGGGATGCAGCCGCTGAAGGCCCGCGACGCCGCCTTCAACCGCGAGCACGTCGAGGACCGCGCCTCGCTCCTCTTCTGGAAGTGGATCGACGCGCGCGTCTCGGGCGATCCCCGCCGCCTGGCGCGCTTCGCCGTCGCGGCGCCCGAGTCGCTCGGCGTCGTCGCCGCTGGCGAGGGAATGGGCCTCGATCGGGTGGCGGTCGGCTCGGCCGACCTCGTCGCGTGCGACCCCGCGCCCACGGACGGCTTCGACCACGTCTACGTCAAGGTGATGTGGAGCGCGGCGCGCGATTCGCGCAGCGAGCCGACGCCGATCTCGTCGGTGCTGATCCTCGCGCGGCGCGAGGGACGACAGACGGGCGCGGGGCTCACCTCGCTCGCCTGCCAGGAGTGTAGCGGCCCGCTCTCCGAGAGCGACGCGGCGACCTGCGAGTACTGCGGCGCGGCGATCGCCGGCGGCGCGCAGGAGTGGGCGCTCGAGCAGGTGACCTCGCCGCAGGGCGCCGAGCGGCTGCGATGGAGCCGCGCGCAGCAGGCGGGCGAGGACGCGCCGGCGGGCGCCGGCAACGGCGCGATCGACATCCCCGACCTGCGCGATCCGCGCGAGCGGGTGCTGCTCCTCTATCGCATCGCCGCGGTGCTCGCCGCCGACGGCCAGGTCACCCCCGCCGAGCGGAGGCTGCTCGACACGATGGCGCGGCGCTGGAGCATCGATCCGCGCATCCTGGCGCCGGCGCTCCAGCCGGGCGCCGTCGTCGGGCCGCTGGTGGGCATCCCGCCCGAGGATCGCGTGCCGTTTCTTTCGGCGTTGGTCGTCGCCGCGCTGGTCGACGGGCAGGTCGATGCGCGCGAGCGCGCGCTCCTCGACGCGGTGGCCGACTCGCTCACCGTGCCGCGCACGACGGTGGACGCGCTCATCCGCACGGGCGGGCGGGCTTCGGCGGCGGGCTGAGCCGCCGGTCGATTCCCCCGCGCGCCCGGTCGAGTGGCCTCGGGCGCCGGTCGCAAGGTTTCGGGGGCTCGGCGGGAGGTTCCCCGCGCTGGTCGAGCGACCGGCGGTGCTCGGCGGGCGCCGGCGGCACCTCGGCGGGCTCCCCGGTTGACGAGCGGATGGCCCGCGGGCGCTGGTCGGAAGACCCGCGGCGTTGGTCGGAAGGTTTTCGGCGCTGGTCGGTCGCCCAGCGCCGCTCGGGGGGCGTGGGATGCCAGGCGCGCTGATCGTCGCGCGCCGAAGCTGCGCTCGGCACGTGGGACACGCGATGAAGAGCCCCGGTTTTCTTGACACCTCCCGCACCCCCTCCTAGCTTCGGCGTATGAGCAAGCCCACGCCGAAGGCCCCCTCGCCCACCATGCCCGTCGAGTACACCTGGGAAGCCCTCGCCGAGCGCTTCGGGCGCCCCGACGAGAAGCTGCGGGCGGCCCTGTTCGCGCGCGAGGACCCGGCGCGGCTGGTCGCCTGGGGCCAGAGCGTGGACTCGGCCAACCTGCTCAAGGAGTTCCCCGCCTTCGCCGGCAAGTGCGCCGACATCTACGCCGGCCTCTCGGAGGCGCAGCGCAAGCTGGTGCTGCTCACGCCGAGCCTGTTTTCGGTGCTGCTCGACGAGGTGCGCGTCCTCAAGAAGATGAAGGCCGAGGTCGACGCCGCCTCGGCCACCAACTCGGCCGAGCGCGCCGAGCGCGAGCTTGCGAGCCGGCGCGAGATGAAGGGCGGCATCACGCTGCGCGACGCGGTCTACGACGCGCTGAAGAACTGCCTCGACAAGGAGCGCATGGGCCGGGTCGACCGGATCGTCGGGACCGCCGAGGACGAGGGCAAGCTCGCCACCGGGCTCCAGGCGCTCGCCGGCTTCGTGCGCGAGCTGTACCGGGAGGGCGACGACTCCGATCGGGTGCTGCTCGAGGCGTTCGCCGTCACGAAGGAGCGCGCCGACGAGCTTTCGGCCAAGGCCGCCGCGGTCGAGGCGACGGCGCTCCCGCCGCCGGTCTCGCCGCGGGTGGCGCAGCGGCAGCTCCAGCTCCACGACGGCCGCGTGCTCGCGCTCATGGACCGCATCCTGCGCGCCTTCCGCGCCGGGCGGCGCCAGGACGCGACCATCCTGGTGCCGGACCTCCGCCATGTCGCCTGGTTCTTCGACACGCGCGGCGGCAAGAAGAAGGTGCCCGACGGCCAGGAGCAGCCGCCGGCGGCGACGGACGCGCCCGGGAAGGCCGAAGAGAAGGCGAAGTAGATCGGCGCGCCGCTTTCGCTTTGACAGCCTGTAGCCTCCCCGCTATAGCCTCTCCGGTGCGTATCGTCGCTGGCAGCCTCGGTGGACGGAAGCTGCACGCCCCTCGCGGGCGGGCCACGCGTCCGACCGCCGACCGCGTGAAGGAGGCCCTGTTCAGCATCCTCGGCGCGCCCTGCCCGCGACCGGGCGAGCGCTTCCGTGCCCTCGACCTCTTCGCCGGCTCGGGCGCCCTCGGCCTCGAGGCCGTCTCGCGCGGCGCCGACGAGGCGGTGCTGGTCGACGAGGACGACGACGCCTGCGAGGCCGCCGCGCGCAACGTCCGCGACCTCGGCGTGGGCGCCCGCGTGCGCGTGGTGCGCCGCGAGGCCGGCGCCGCGCTGCGTGGCCTCGAGGGCCGCTTCCAGTGGGTGTTCGTCGATCCCCCCTACGAGGGCGGCGCGCTCGACCGGGCGCTGCGCCTGCTCGGCAACGCCGCCGCCGTCGCCGACGATGGCGTGGTGATCGTCGAGCACGCCGCCGCGAGCCCGCCCGCCGACCGCGTGGGGCGCCTCGTGCGCGAGGACCTGCGCCGCTGGGGCGGGACGGCGATCTCGTTCTACCGAGTAGAGGCATAGAGAGATGAGCGCGCGCCTCGCCGTCTACCCGGGCTCGTTCGATCCGGTGACGAACGGCCACCTCGACATCATCGCCCGCGCCCTACATTCCTTCGATCACGTGGTGGTCGCGGTGGCCGACAACGTTCGCAAGACCCCGCTGTTCTCCGTCGAGGAGCGCAAGGCGCACCTCCGCGAGGCGGTGGCCGACCCGCGCCTCGAGATCGACTCCTTCTCGGGCCTGCTCATCGAGTACGTGCAGCGGCGCGGCGCCACCGTCGTCATCCGCGGCCTGCGCGCGCTCGCCGACTTCGAGTACGAGTTCCAGCTCGCCCACATGAACCGCCGCCTCGCGCCCGAGGTGGAGACGCTGTTCATGATGACCGGCGAGCGCGACTTCTTCGTCTCCTCCTCGCTGGTGAAGGAGGTCAACCACTTCGGCGGCGACGTGAGCGCCTTCGTGCCGCCGGTGGTCAACCGTGCCCTCCAGGCGCGACAGAGGACCTGAGACGGTGAGAATCTCCGCCCACGCGCGCTCGATCCAGCCCTCGCTGACGCTCCAGGTGGCGGCCCGCGCCGCCAAGCTGCGCGCCGAGGGCGTGGACGTGATCAGCTTCGGCGCCGGCGAGCCCGACTTCGACACGCCCGCGCACATCAAGCGCGCGGCGGAGGCGGCGCTCGAGCGCGGCGAGACGAAGTACACCCAGGTGGCCGGCACGCCGGAGCTGCGCGAGGCCGTCGCCGCCGAGCTGTCGCGCGCGCACGGCCTCCGGCTCGGCGTCGAGAACGTCATCGTCTCCGTCGGCGCGAAGCACTCGCTGTTCAACCTCTTCCTGGCGCTGCTCGACCCCGGCGACGAGGTGGTGATCCCCGCGCCGTGCTGGGTCTCGTACCCGGAGATCGTGACGCTGGTGGGCGGCACGCCGGTGATCCTCGAGACGCGCGCCGAGGAGGGCTACCGCATCGACGAGCGGCGCCTCGGCGAGGTGGTGTCGCACCGCACGCGCGCGATCGTCCTCTGCTCGCCGTCCAACCCGACGGGCGCGCTCTACGACGAGCGCACGCTGGTCGGGGTCGCCCGCGTGGTGCGCGAGCGCGGCGGCCCCGACACCTTCGTCGTCACCGACGACATCTACCGCCGGCTCGTCTACCGCGGCGAGTGGTCCTCGATGGCGCGCGTCGCCCCCGAGCTTTTGGGGCGGCTGGCGTTCGTCGACGGCGTCTCGAAGACCTACGCGATGACCGGCTGGCGGATCGGGTACTGCGCCGCGCCCGCCGAGCTGATCGAGGCGATGGCGAAGCTGCAGGGCCAGTCCACCACCAACCCGGCGAGCGTGTCGCAGGCGGCGGCGCTGGCGGCGCTGACCGGGCCGCAGGAGCCGGTCGAGGAGATGCGCCGCGAGTTCGACCGCCGTCGCCGCACGATGGTGTCGCGCCTGCGCGAGATCCCCGACGTGGCGGTGCACGAGCCGGCGGGCGCCTTCTACGCGTTCCCCGACCTGCGCGCCTACCTCGGCGCGCGCCTGCCCGATCGCGACACGGTGATCGAGGACGACCTCGCCCTCGCGCAGTACGTGCTCGACCAGGCGCGCGTGGCGATCGTGCCCGGCTCGGGCTGCCTCGCGCCCGGCTTCGAGCGGCTCTCCTACGCCACCTCGATGAGCAACGTCGAGGAGGGGCTTCGCCGGTTCGCCACCGCGCTCGGAGCGCTGCGGCGGTGAGCGAGGCCGCCGGCTTCGGCTTCGTCGTCGACGACCTCGCCCCGGACAAGGTGGCGGCGGGCGGCCCGCGCGAGTTCGCCCTCGCGCTCGCCGACCGCGCCGTCGCGGGCGAGGGCGGCGCCGCGCACCTGGCGCAGTGCCCGACGTGCCGGCTGCTCGACGAGCCCTGGGCCTGCGTCGGCGTGATCCCGACCCCGCTTTCCGCCGCCGTCGAGCGCTGGCTGGTCGATCGCCTGCCCGACGACATCGAGAGCCTCCCGGGCTTCCTCGTGCGCAAGGCGCTCGGCGACTTCGACTACCGCGGCGAGTTCGCGCGCCGCCTGCGCGCCGACGGAATGCTCGAGGCGCCCGTCCCGTTCACGCGCCACTTCGGACCCGCCTTCTTTCCATGGCGCGGGTTCACCGTCTCGTCGGAGCAGCTGCTCGAGGAGCTGCTCGGCGCGGGCGACGTCGAGCCGCCGCACGCGCTCGCCTGCCTCGCCCACCTCGGCGCGATCACCGTCGACGGCCGCGTCCTCCTCGGGATGGACGAGGGCGTGCGCTACGGCGAGGTGATCGAAAAGCCGGCCGAGCGGCGCGAGCGCACCGCGTGCCTCGTCGCCGTCGAGGCCCAGGATGACGCGCGCCTCGCCGCGCTGAAGCGGTACCTGCGCGCCCTGTGGGCCGGCTTCGCCACCGACGCCGCGGTGCGCGTCTTCGGCCCCTGAGCGATCACCCTCGCTCGACGCGCAGGCGCACGCCGAGGGCGCGGGCGAGCGCGGCGCCGCGGTTGGTGACGAGCGCGTCGAGGTCGCGCATCGGGTTGTGCGAGCGGACGCGCAGCGCCAGGAAGTCGCGCCGCCGATCGCCGGTGCTCGCCGCAGTGGGCGCACGGGACGACGCCGGGCTGCCGCTCGTCCACGGCGATCTACCCCGTCCCGTTGGGCGCGCCCGAAGGCCGGCGGCCACGCACGCGTTTCGCCGACGGCGTCGGCGGCTCGCCCGCGCAAAAGCGCCAGCGACCGGGGCGCGGCCCGATCGAGGGCTGCCGCGCGGCCAGCGCCCGCCACGCCGCCCGCGAGACGTGGCGCCGCTCCTGGACGAGGTGCTGCCAGATCGCCTGCTCGCGCTCGAGCGCCTCCTCCGCCTCGGCGAGGTCGAAGCGCGCCACCGCCGTCGCCGGCCGCGCGCCGATCACGCCGCCCGGATCCTCCACGCGCGAAAGCTCGCGGAACACGCCGCGGCCGAAGCGCGCGTAGTACAGGACGGTGTGCGCCGTCGAGAGCGAGCCCGCCCACGGGTAGCGCCGCAGCCGCCAGCCCGCGGCGAGCCGATCGAGCGCGCGGTCGATCCGCTCCGCGTCGCCGGCGTGCATCGCCGGCCTCGCCTCGCGGAAGAACAGGCCGAGGCCGAGCTGGTCGCCGTCGAGCTGCCAGGTCTCGGCGAGGCCGAAGCGCGCCGGATCCTCCGCCACCCGCGCGCCGTGGGTCAGGTGGAACTCGCCGACGATGAACGCGGCCAGATCGTCGCGCAGCTCGTCGAGGAGGCGCAGCGTCTCCATCGCCTCGGCGGCCGTCTCCGTCGGGAAGCCCGTGAAGCACATCGCCTCGACGGCCACGCCGGCGGCGGCGAGGTTGCGCGCCGCCTCGCGCACCACCGACGGGGGCGGACCCTTGTCGATCAGCGTGAGCACGCGCTGCGCACCCGATTCGACGCCGAGCGCACAGGCCACGGCGCCCCCCGTGCGCAGGATCTGTGCACGCTCCCTGGTCAGATATTTCTCGGCCTTCAGGTCGGTCGCCCAGCGGAGATCGAGCCCCGCGTCGGTGAGGGCCTGTGCAAATCCGACCAGCGTCTTGGGCGCGACCGAGTCCTGCGAGAGGTAGAAGTAGCGCGTCCCCCAGCGCGCGGAGAGGGCGGAGAGGTGCTCGACCATCGCCGCGACGGGCCGCTCGCGGTAGCGCGCCGTGCCAGCCTCGGCGAGGCCGTAGTGGCAGAACGTGCACTTGCCCCAGTAGCAGCCGCGCGTCGGATCGTAGGGCAGCACGAGGTGCGGCGAGAGGTACTTGCCGACGGGGAGCCCCGCAAAGTCGGGTGCCGGGAGGAGCGCGAGGTCTTCGCTGGCGGCGGCGGCGACCACCTTCGCGCCGACGAGCGGGTCGCGGTGGACGACGTTCGGCAGGTCGGCGATCGGGCGCTGCTCGTCGAGGGCGCGGCAAAGGCCGAGGAGCGCGTGCTCGCCCTCGTACACCACCGCCGAGTCGAATGGCCCGAGCGCCCGTCGCAGCGCCTCCCCGCGCAGCCGCACGAGGAGCTGCGTCATGCCCGGCCCGCCGACGGTGAGGTGGCACTCCGGGAGCGCGCGCTTGAGCTTGATGGCGAGCGCGTAGGCGGGCTGCAGCTGGCCCGGGAAGCACACCGAGAGGCCGACAGCGTCGGGCCGCGCGTCGCGCAGGCGCGGGATCAGCGCCTCGCGGGTCCAGGCGTCGAAGGGATCGCGCTCGGCGGCGTCGGCCTCGATCTCCTCCATCGACGTGAGGGCGAACGGCGTGCGGAACGAGGTGAAGTCCACCTCCAGCGGGGCGTGCGCGGCGGAGATCACGCGCAGCGCGGCGTCGACGGTGTCGACCGCCCGCGCGTAGTGGGCCGGGTCGTGGAAGCGCTCGGGGTCGCGCAGGATCGCCGTCGCCTCCTCGATGCCGCCCGGGACGGCCCACGCGTCGCCGCGCGCGCCCCACAGCGCCCGCCAGGCGAGCTGCGCCGGGTGGTCGAGCGACGGGCGCCGCTCGAGCTTCGAGATCCGACCTTCGATGCGATCGCGCAGCGAGGCGAGCGGGGCGGGGCGCAGCAGCGAATCGAACGCCTCGACGTTGGCGTCGATCGGCAGCACCTCGACCCCGTGCGCGCGCAGGAAGCCGGTGAGCATCGGCACCGCGAGGTAGGGCGCCGTCGGGTCGCACGCCGGCGGGTGGCAGAGTGCGATGCGCACGGCCGGTCGTTGTACCATGCGCCCCCACACGCCGACGGGAGCGAGGAACGGATGCGAGAGATCGACGGAATGCGGCGCGCGGTGGCGGAGCGGGCGGCGGCGCTGGTGCAACCCGGGATGAAGGTGGGTCTCGGCACCGGGCGCACCGCGGCGCTGGTGGTCCGCGCGATCGCGGCGCGCACGAAGGAGATCGTCGGCGTCGCCACCTCCGAGGCGACCGCGGCGCTGGCGCGCGAGCTGGGGGTGCCGCTCGCGTCGCTCGACGAGGTGCGCCGCCTCGACCTCTGCATCGACGGCGCCGACGAGTTCGATCCGGCGCTCGACCTCATCAAGGGCCTCGGCGGCGCGCTGCTGCGCGAGAAGCTGGTCGCCGAGGCGGCCGAGCGCTTCGTGGTGATCGTCGACGAGCAGAAGCGGGTCGCGCGGCTCGGCGAGAAGGCGCCGCTGCCCGTCGAGGTGGTGCCCTTCGGCGTCACGCACACCCGCGAGAAGCTGGCCGCGCTCGGGCTCGCGCCGACCCTCCGCACCGACGGAACGCAGCCCGTGCGGACCGACGGCGGCAACGTCATCCTCGACTGCCGCTGGACGACGTCGATCGACGCGCGCACCCTCGCCGCGCAGGTGAAGGCGACCACCGGCGTCGTCGAGCACGGCTTCTTCCTGGGCATGGCCGACACGGTGCTCGTCGGGACCCCGTCGGGCGTCGAGGAGCTACGGCGTCCGCGATGACTCCGGCGGCTCGAACCACGTCGCCGAGGTGAGCATCCGGCCGTAGCCGTCGCGGACCGAAAACACGTAGGCAGCGGGCCGGGTGATCGTCTCGGCGAAGTCCACCTCGCGGGCGTTGTGCCAGGAGCGCACCGGCTCGCCCTCGCGGTAGAGCGTCACCTCGCCGACGGGGCGGGAAAAGCCGACGTGCAGCTTCACGTCGCCCGTCGCGCGCACCTGGCCGAGGCCCGGCGCGTCGAGCGTGAGCCCGTCGAGGCGGAACACCGCCACCGTCCGCCGCGACCTTACCGCAGCGACGATCGCCGCCTCCGACGGTGACGGCGCGAGCACCAGCGTCGCCGCGTCCAGCTCGGGGCGCTCGCCGCCGCCCGGCGGGATCAGCCGCTCCAGCATCTCGGCCGCCTTGCCGAACGCGTGCAGGCGCGAGCGCGCGCGCTTCACCGACGACGGGCCGTGGGTATCGGCGCCGGTGACGGCGGCGATCTTGAGCCCGAGGCCGCGGTAGGCGGTGGCTTCGCGGTAGCGCGCCTCGAAGTCGATCCCAACGGCGGTCAGCGCCTGGCCGTTGTAGACCTCAAGGCCGTCGATGAGCCCGCGGTTGGCCGGCGCCTCCCACAGCCCCTCCTCCCACATCATCGGGCCGGGGCCGGGGTGGTTGACGATGCACACGCCGCCGCCCTCGTGCGCCGCGCGGCACGCCTCGGCCACCGGCGTCCCGGACGGCACGAAGCGGGTCGTCCCGACGAGCGAGAGGTGATCGAGGTTGCCGGGCGCCTCGTGGCCCAGCACCTCGGTGCGCGCGCGGAACGCCGGCCCCGGCGCGACGGTCAGCTCCTGCCCGACGGAGACGGTCAGCGTGCGATCGGAGAGCCTCCCCTCGGTGGCGCGCTCGCGGCTCCAGGCGCCGGACGCGCCGGGGCCGGTGGCGAGGGTGGAGTGCGGCGTGTGCACGGAGAAGGCGAAGCCGCGGGCGCGCAGCGCGGCGTGCAGTGCGGCCGGCAGCTCGCTGCCGTCGTCGCCGACGGTGGAGTCGGCCGTGTGCGCGTGGAAGTTGGCGCGCCACCAGCTGTCGGCGCGCGCCGCGGGGGCCAAGAGGGCGGCCGCGAACACCAGCGCGGCGGTGCGTCGGAGCATGCGGTTTTTATACGCGCTGCGGCGACGGGAGCCATCAGCGCCGGGCGCGGCCGCGGCGAGGGCCTCCGGGGCGCCGGCTCGCGCGCGTCATCCGTCGTCGGGCCAGCGGTAGCGGAGCCGCTCGACCGGCGCGCCGCCGACCAGGTGGTGCTCGACGATCTCGGCGGCCTCCGACGGGCCGACGCGGGCGTACCACACCGCCTCCGGGTAAACGACCACCGTCGGGCCGTCGAAGCACGGTCCGAGGCATCCGCTCGCCGTGACGCTGGTCGTGCCCCACAGCTCCGGATGCGCGGCCAGCCCTTCGCGGAGCCGCTGCAGCACCGCCGCTCCACGCGCGCCGCACGAGGGCTTGCCGCCGGGTGGGCGCTCGTTCGTGCACACGAAGAAGTGGCGTGTCGGCTGTCCCATCCGGCGCGTTGTACGCGCACCCCCGCGGACCGGCAAGCGCGCCTTGGCACCCGACGATCGAGCCACCGGCCCGAACGGGCTGCGGTACAATGGAGGACTCCGGAGGAGGACCATGCAGTCGAGCGCTCCCATCGGCACCAACCCCGCGCCGCCGCCGGCGCTCAAGCCGCCCGTCGACGAGGCCACCCTCGTCCACAAGCACGTGCTCCGCGGTCCGTTCTGGCAGCGCATTCCCGCCTACCGCGAGGTCGGTGAGGAGCAGTTCCTCGACCATCGCTGGCAGGCGAAGCACTCGATCACCAACCCGCCGAAGCTGCTCGCCGCGCTGCAGGGGCTCGTCTCCGAGACGTTCATCGAGGACGCGCGCCAGGGTTTCGCGCTCGCGCCGATGTCGGTGCGCGTCTCGCCGTACCTGCTCAGCCTGATCGACTGGGAGAACCCGCTCGACGACCCGATCCGGATCCAGTTCATCCCGCTCGCCTCGACGAAGCTGCCCGATCACCCGAAGCTCGAGCTCGACTCGCTGCACGAGCGCGCCGACGCGCCGGTGCCGGGGCTGACCCACCGCTACGCCGACAAGGCGCTCTTCCTGCCGCTCGACACCTGTCCGGTCTACTGCCGCTTCTGCACGCGCAGCTACGCCGTCGGGATCGACACCGACGCGGTCGAGAAGTACGACCTCCACGCCGACGAGAACCGCTGGCAGAAGGCGTTCGCCTACGTCGCGTCGCGCCCCGAGCTCGAGGACATCGTCGTCTCGGGCGGCGACGCGTACAACCTGCGCGCGTCGCAGCTGACCCTGATCGGCGAGACGCTGCTGGCGATGCCGAACATCCGGCGCATTCGCTACGCGACGAAGGGCCCGGCGGTGATGCCGCAGAAGATCCTCTCGGACCACGAGTGGGTCGACGCCCTGACCGCCGTCGTCGAGAAGGGGCGCAAGCTGCACAAGGAGGTGGTGATCCACACCCACTTCAACCACCCGAACGAGATCACGGGCATCACGCAGGACGCGATGAACCGCCTCTTCGAGCGCGGCATCACGGTGCGCAACCAGTCGGTGCTGCAGCGTCGGGTGAACGACTCGGTGGCGACGATGCGCCTGCTGGTCAAGCGCCTCGGCCACGTCAACGTGCACCCCTACTACGTCTACGTGCACGACCTCGTGAAGGGCGTCGAGGAGCTGCGCACGTCGGTCGACACCGCGCTGACGATCGAGAAGAACGTCCGCGGCAGCACCGCGGGCTTCAACACGCCGACCTTCGTCGTCGACGCGCCCGGCGGCGGCGGCAAGCGCGACGCGCACTCCTTCGAGCACTACGACCGCGAGACCGGCATCTCCGTCTACACCAGCCGGGCGGTGAAGCCGGGGCACTTCTACCTCTACTTCGACCCGATCGATCTCCTGCCCGCCGCCGGTCGCGCGCGGTGGTCCGATCCCCGCGAGCGCCCGGCGATGATCGATCGCGCGATCGCCGCGGCCCGCGCCCGCGTTCGCTAGATCCCCGTCACAACACGGTTTTCTCGCCGGCCGAGGGGTCAGCGAAGATCCGACGAGAACGATTGACACGCTCGTCGGCGATCGCTTACCGTCGGGTGCCTCTCGATCCGCGAGGGCACGGCGGGCAGCGATGAGCGTGATGATCGGCCAGCACCACATCATCAAAGAAACGAGCGAGTCGCTCGGCCAACTGCTCCAGGCAACCTTCCGCGAGTCGGGCTACAAGCGCGTCCACCTCGTCGTCGCCGCGCCGAAGCAGGACGCGATCGAGGGCAAGCTCCCGGCGGTCTCGGTCTACCTCTACAACATCACGCTCGACGAGGAGGGGATCAGCTCGAACCGCACGGAGCGGTTCATCGAGCAGGAGATCCAGCCCGACGGCTCGGTGAAGGAGATCGCGCGCGAGCAGCCGCTGTGGGTGCGCCTGGACTACCTGATTTCGACCTGGGCCCAGACGCCCGAGGAGGAGCAGCTCCTCATGGGCGTCGCCATCCGCGCCATCGTCGAGCACCCGACGATGCAGGGGGCCGACCTCAAGGGCGAGTCGATGTCGTCGGTGCAGTACATCCCGCTGTCGCTCTCGCAGCGCCTCGACGAGGGCGTGCTCTCCCGCTTCTGGGCGAGCCTGAACCAGCCGCTCAAGCCCGGGATCCAGTGCTGGACCACCGTCCCGATCTACCCGTCGGGGCGCAGCACGATCACGCGCGTGGCCGAGCCGCCCGAGGTGCGGTTCTTCGACCTCAACAAGCTCAACAAGGTGGGGGGCTAGGGAGCTAGCAACTTCCTTCCTGCCCTGCCGATAACCAATCCGCGGGGAGTGGACCAGCCACTCACCGCGGGCCCTGTGGCGACCGCTTAGGCACATAGGGGAACCCACGAAGGAGGCCCGAAATGGCAACGAGCTACCTCTCCCCAGGCGTCTACGTCGAAGAAGTCGATCGCGGCTCCAAGCCGATCGAGGCCGTCGGCACCAACACCGTCGGCTTCCTCGGCGAGTCGATGATGGGCCCCGCGAACCAGGCGGTGCTCGTCACCAACTGGAGCCAGTACGTGAAGGCGTTCGGCGACTTCACGCAGTCCACGCACCTCGCGCACGCCGTCTACGGCTTCTTCAACAACGGCGGGTCGCGCTGCTTCGTCGTCAACGTCGGCGCCCCCGTTTCGCTCGACATCGAGCCGGCCGCCGTCGCCAAGGAAGGCGAGAAGGCCAAGGAGCCGACGAAGGCCGCCACCAAGGCCCCCGATCGCGACGCGCTCTACATCGGCAAGGACAACGGCCCCGGCGCTCGCACCGGCCTCAAGTGCTTCGAGGAGATCGACGAGATCTCGCTCGTCGCCGCGCCCGGCCAGATCTCGCCGGCGGTGCAGGACGCGCTGCTCTCGCACTGCGAGAACCGCAAGGACCGCTTCGCCCTCCTCGACTCGCCGGAGACCATCTCGGGCGGCGTGGACAAGCTGCCGCGCCCGCGCGACTCGAAGTACGGCGCGTACTACTTCCCCTGGATCCAGGTCTATGACCCCGAGCGCGGCAACGTCTTCGTGCCGCCGTCGGGCCACGTCGCCGGCGTCTACGCCCGCACCGACAACGAGCGCGGCGTGCACAAGGCACCCGCGAACGAGATCGTCCGCGGCGCGCTCGGCCTGAAGTACCAGATCTCGAAGGGCGAGCAGGACATCCTCAACCCGAAGGGCATCAACTGCATCCGCACGATGCAGGGCGGCGGCATCCGCATCTGGGGCGCCCGCACCCTCTCGAGCGATCCGTCGTGGCGCTACATCAACGTCCGCCGCCTCTTCATCATGGTGGAGACGTCGATCGAGCGCGCGACCCAGTGGGTGGTGTTCGAGCCGAACGACAGCCGCCTCTGGAAGCGCGTCACCCGCACCATCAGCTCGTTCCTCACGCTCGTGTGGCGTCAGGGCGCGCTGTTCGGCGAGACGCCGGAGAAGGCCTTCTACGTCAAGTGCGACGAGGAGACCAATCCGCCGGAGACGATCGACGTGGGGCAGCTCATCGTCGAGATCGGCATGGCGCCCGTGAAGCCGGCCGAGTTCGTCATCTTCCGCATCGGCCAGATGCCGATCGGCGGCGGCGTCGAGGAGTAACCGTCTTTCCGGGGCCCCGGGCGAGTGCCCGGGGCCCCCTGCTGGACCGAAACTCGTAGGAGGCCAAAATGGCGATCACTGCTGACAAGCGCGGATACATTGCAGGTAAGTACGGCGTCGAGCTCGACGGAATCATGGCGGGCTGGGTGTGGAGCGCCGAGGGCGGCCACGCCACGTCCGACGTCGTCGTCGAGAAGCTCGGCCCCGATCACATCCAGAAGAAGCACATCGCCGGCGTGAAGTACGAGGACATCACGGTGGCCTGCGGTACCGGCATGTCGAAGGCCTTCTACGAGTGGATCAAGGCCTCGTTCGACCACAAGTACGGGCGCAAGAACGGCGCGATCCTCGCCGCCGACTACAACTACACCGAGCACTCGCGGCTCACGTTCTTCAACGCGCTGATCACCGAGGTCGGCTTCCCCGCCCTCGACGCGGCCTCGAAGGACGCAGCGAAGATGTCGATCAAGTTCTCGCCCGAGTACACCCGCCAGACGGTTGGCCAGGCGGCCACCATCTCCGGCAAGTACTCCACGGACGCGAACGTCCAGAAGAAGTGGCTGCCCGCGAACTTCCGCCTCCGCATCGACGGTCTCGAGGAGTCCTGCACCCGCGTCAACAAGATCGAGTCGATCGTCGTGAAGCAGAAGGTCGTCGAGAACCCGGTCGGCGAGCTGCGCGACTACGAGAAGGAGCCGGCGCTGCTCGAGGTGCCGAACCTCGTCGTCACCTTCCCCGAGTCGCACTCGAAGCAGTTCTACGACTGGCACGAGAGCTTCGTCATCAAGGGCAACAACGGCGACAACATGGAGAAGGGCGGGACCCTGGAGTTCCTCACCCCGAACCTCCAGGAGGTCCTCTTCTCCATCACCTTCTCGCACCTCGGCATCTTCAAGCTGACTCCGGAGAAGGTGGAGTCGGGCAGCGAGAACATCCGCCGGCTCAAGGCCGAGATGTACTGCGAGGACATGAAGTTCGACTACAAGGCGGCGTGGGCGTAAGCGCCTGAACAAAAGGGGCGGCCGGGGAAGCGCCTCGGCCGCCCCTTACTCTTCTCGCTTTCGAGGTGAGCACGACCGATGGCCTTCCAGACCGAATATCCCTTCACGCTCCCGCGCGGCTTCGTGGACAGCGAAGGCAATGTCCACAAGCACGGCGTCATGCGGTTGGCGACGGCGAAAGACGAGATCATCCCGCTCCAGGACTACCGAGTGCAGGCGAACCGCGCCTACCTGGTGATCATCCTGCTCAGCCGGGTGATCGTGAAGCTCGGCGACGTCCGGTACATCGACACGGACATCATCGAGAACCTGTTCTCCACGGACCTCGCCTATCTCCAGGAGTTCTACCGGCGGGTGAACGAGGAAGGTGCGCCGAAGGTCCACGCGAAGTGCCCCTCGTGCCAGCACGAGTTCGACATCGATCTTCTTGGAGGAGGTGAGGGCCGCGCTGTCGGCCAGGGGGGATAGTGAGCTACCCCCTGGAGCAGCTGTACCAGGAGGTAGCCTACATCGCCTATCACTTCCACTGGAGCATCGACGATATCCTTTCGATGGAGCACGACGAACGACATATCTGGCTGCGTGAGATTGCAAGGATCAACAAGGAGATCAACGAAGCTCGGAAGCGGGGCTGAGAGCGTCGGAGAGACGGCGAAAACGAACCGATGAACGCGCTGAGGGAAATCAGACCACCGGGTGTGTACCCGGCTTCGGACGAGGCGAGGGCAACCCCGCTGTCGGTTGCGGACACCCGAGTTGCGGGGTTCGTCGGCCTGGCGGCGAAGGGCCCGCTCGACGAGCCGCGTCGCCTCGGCAGCTGGAACGAGTTCGTCGAGATCTACGGCCAGTCGAACGAAGGCTATCTCGGGCGCGCCGTCGAAGGGTTCTTCCTCAACGGTGGCAAGACCTGCTTCGTCGTGCGGGTTGCCCACCGCCCGCGACCCGGCGAGCTGGCCGGGCCGGATCACGCGGCCTGCGGCGAGCGCATCGTCAAGGACGGCTGGGAGAAGTCGACGCTGCGGGTGCGCGCTCTGAACGAGGGTCGTTGGGGCAACGCGATCTGGGTCCGGTTCGAGCAGAGCACCTCCGCGAAGACGCTGCTCACGCTCGACCTCGACGTCGGCGCCGGTGAAGCGCGCGTGAACTCCGCCCGCGGCTTCGAGCGCGGCGCGCTGGTGCGCATCTTCGACCGTGAGAACTCGGACTACGTGGTCCTCACCGAGGTGGACGACCGCACGCTGCGCTGGAGCTCGGCGACGCCGATCGTGCGGCGCTACCGGGCGGCGGGCCCGACCTATCTAGAGGTCCTCGAGTTCGAGCTGTTCGCGTCGCTCAAGGATCGGCGCGAGGTGTTCCGAGGCCTCCAGCTTTCTCCGCTTTCCCGTCGCTACGCGCCGCGGGTGATCAACGAGCAGTCGCAGCTGGTGCGCCTCGAGGATCTTCGATCGGTTTCGCCTGCGCCGCACAACCTGCCGCAGGCGGAGCCCGCGGCGAAGCTCACCGGGGGCCGGGATGGCTGGGAGGCGGTCGCCGCCGACGACTTCGTGGGGTTCGATCACGGGCCCGAGGCGCGGCGCGGACTGATGGCGCTCGCCGCCGTCGAGCAGGTGGCGATGCTCGCGATTCCCGACGCGATGCTGTCGTACCTCCGGCACCCGGGTCCCCAGGCCGATCGCGACGTGCAGCACATCCAGGACGCGATGGTGACGGTCTGCGAGAACCTGAAGGACCGCTTCGCGATCCTCGACATGCCGCAGACCCGGGACATCGAGGCGGTGAAGCGCTGGCGACGACGAGTTTCGAGCTCGTTTGCCGCGTTCTATTTCCCGTGGCTGAACGTGGGCGGCGCCGGCGAGGGAAGCGCGGCGTCGCGCGTGCCGCCCTCGGGACACATCGCGGGGGTCTTCGCGCGGTGCGATACCCAGCATGGCAGCCACAAGGCGCCCGCCAACGAGGTCATCGCCGGCGCAAGCGGCCTCTCCCTCGCGCTGCAGGACGACCACCTCGGGGCGTTGAACACCGAGGGCGTCAACACGATGCGCTCCTTCCCCGGCCGCGGGATCCGGGTGTGGGGCGCCCGCACGACGAGTGACGACCCCTCGTGGCGGTACGTCAACGTCCGGCGGCTGTTCATCATGCTTCGCCGCTCCATCATCCAGGGCACGCAGTGGGTGGTGTTCGAACCGAACGGCCCGGCGACGTGGGAGGTACTGAACCGCGCCATCAAGTCGTTCCTCGGCGAACAATGGAAAAAGGGCGCATTCGCCGGCGAGTCGGCCGAAGAAGCGTTCTTCGTGAAATGCGACGAAGAGACGAATCCGCCGGCGTTGCGCGACCAAGGTCAGATGCTGGTCGAGATCGGGGTGGCCCCGTCGCTGCCCGCGGAGTTCATCATTTTCACCGTCGTCCAAACGATGGGTGACCAGGGCGCCGAGGGCGCGCCGGCTGCATAGCAGGAGGAGGACCGACCCATGGCCCAACGTCGAGAAGCTTTTGGCGCCTACTACTTCACGGTGCAGATCGATGGCGTCCAGGACTGCTTCTTCCGCTCCTGCAGCGGCCTCAAGTCGGAGTCCGAGATCCAGGAGGTCGCCGAGGGTGGGAACAACACCACCACCCTCAAGTGGATCGGGCGGAACAAGTTCCCGAACATCGTTCTCAAGCAGGGCTTCGCCGGCCCGACGCTGTGGAGCCTGCGGCAGCGGTTCCTCAACGACAGCAAGGGCAAGACGATCACCCGCTTCACGGGGACGATCATCCAGCTTGGGCCGGGCGGGAAGAAAGAGAAGTGGCAGTTCAAGAACGGTTGGATCTGCAAGTGGGAAGGGCCCGACTTCGACGCGTCGAAGAACGAGATCTCCATCGAGACGATCGAGATCGCGCACGAAGGCCTCGAGCACCTGAGCTAGGGTTGCCGGTCTAGCAAGACGAGGAAGGCGAGCCATGGCGAACGACGTCCCGCGCCCGACCGCAGTGTTCACGCCGCGCACCGTCGCGACGGTGGAGCGGGCCACGAGCTCCGTGGTGGCGCGCTTCGCGGAGCCGGTGCGCTCCCTCGGCGCGCGCACGCTCGGCTTCATCGATCGCCTGATTGGCGCCCGCCTGTTCGGTGTGGCGACGCCGGGCGGCGCAGCTGCGTCCCATGCCCACGCGAGCGGCTCGTTCGTGTTCGCGCGTCCGTGGTACGAGCTCGCCATCGCCGGGAGCGCTCAGGCGCGCGGTGGCATCGCTTCGGGAAGCCCGGCGCGGGAGCGACGCACGACCGACGGCGCGCGAGCCGCGTCCGTCGAGCCGCACGTCGCCCTCGTGGCGCCGCACGAGCCGGCGCAGGTCGCGCCGCCCGATCGCTCGCCCGTCCTGGAGCAGCTCACCGCCGCCGGCGCCGCGTCCGAGTTCGATCGTCCTGCTCTCGACGCCGTCGCAGCGTCATCCTCGGCACGCTCGATGTCCGAGGGGCCATCGCCGGCTAGCTCGACGTTCGCCGTCCCCTCGTCGCTCGTGGCCGCGGCGTCCAGCGCGCCGCCGGCCTCGTCGTCGTCGCGCCAGGCGGCGCCGCCTGCGCCCGCTTCTTCGGTGGCGCCGTCGCCGGTGAGCGCGTCGTCCACCGCCGCGCCCATGTCGGCCCCCTCGCAAGAAACGGCCCGCGCCGCCGAAGCGCAGATCGCCGGGCTCACGGTCGCCACGCAGCCCGCACCATCCCCGTCGGTCGCCGCGGCGACGCCGCAGGTCTCTCCCTCGACGACGGCGGGGGCGCGCCACGACGATCGGGCTGCTGCCATCGCGATGGGTGCCCCGTCCGCCGAAGCTCGCGCCGCCGTCGGCGCGGTCGAGGAGGGCGCCTCCGGCCCGAGCGCAGCCGTCCGGCACGCAGGCGCGCTGGTTCGCGCCCCCGAGGCGGGGGCCCCGGCCCCGGCGGCCGTGGAGTCGCGCGTTTCCAGTGAGGCGACTGCCGGCGAGACGGTGCGCGAGCTTCACACCGGTCCCTTCGCCTCGAGCCTGCCGCCAGCACTCGGGCGCGAGCAGATCGCCCGCGCCGAGGGCGCCTCGGTGAACGCATTCGTGCGCGCTTTCGCCCACCAAGCCTGGGCAGACAGAGCGCTGACCATCGGGCGCACCGCATCGACGGTCGACCCGGCGGCGCGTGTGCGGTCTGCACTCGACGGGAGCGTGCCGGCCGCGATTTCGGCGGTCGCCGCACGCGGCGGCCGGGGTGAGCTGGTCGCCATCTCCCCGGACCGCGTGGCGAGCGACGGCTCGACCGCGTCCCCTGCCTCGCATTCCGATGTTGTTGGACGATCGACGACCGTCAGTGGGGCAGTGGCGCCCGCCACGGTCACGACCGCCGGCTCGGCGGGGGATGGTTTCACGCCGGAAGGCAGGACGTTCGCCGTAGGAACGCCTGCCTTGATTTCGGGAGCCGAACCTGCGACCGCGTCCGAAACGCGATCGGCCGAGTCGGCCTCGACTCCCATCGCCATGGCGTCGGCCTCCGCGCCGCGCGAGGCCAGTTCGCCCGCTCTGCTCACCGCTGCAGGCGCTCCGCCCGCCGGTCGCGGCGACGGACTGCCGCTGACGCCGGCGGGCTCGCGGTCCACTGCCGCTCTCGCTACGGATTCGCCGTCGGTGAGCGGCGCCCCGACCCAGGCCGGAATCGCCGGCTCGGGAGTCAGCTCCTCGCCTCCCGCTAGTGGCGGCGCGACGGCCGTCACGCCCGAGAGCATTCGCAGCGCCAGCTCGGTCGCCTCGACGCCTGGAACGGGCTTCGGCTGGACCAGCACGCTCGCCGCTTCCGCGCCCGGCGCGATTCGCTCTTCCCTCGAGGCGCCTTTCGCCAGCACTCGCTTCGTCGAGGGGCTCGTCGGCGCGCGCGCTGCGCAGGACGGACGCGTTCTCCCCTTCGATCTGCGAACGGTCCGCGCCGCGCCCGCTGTCGAGTACGTCACGCTTCCTGAGCGTCGCGACGGCGAGCGTCGCGTCGGCTCGCGTTCCGAGGTCCTCGTCGCCGGCCGGTTGTCGGGGCGCTCGCTCGTCGAAACGCCGACGGAGATGGCGAACCGTACGGACGTGGCGCAGCCCTCACGTGTGCACGCCGCGGCAACGGTGGGCGACGCGATCCTCCCCCGCGTCGAACGTGCGCACGACGGTAGGACCGGGAGCGGCGATGCCGCGACAGCGGTCGCACCCGCAGCGTCCTCCACTCTCGCGGCCATGCCGGCGGGCCTTGCGCCGTCGGCAGCGGGTCTCGCGATGGCCGCTGTCTCCACGTCCGCTGTGGCCTCGTCCTTCCACCGGCCGGGAGCGATCGGCGCGCGCGCCGAGCTCCTCGGTGCGACGGTCGGGATCCGCGCGGCGGGCGTGTCGATCGACTTCGTCGAGCCCGAGCGGCTGGCCGCGATGATCGCGTCGCGCGGGGCCGATCGGAGCTCCATCGGTCACTCTGTTCGCCCGCTCGAGCTTGCGCTGCTGCAGCTCGTGCGTGGCGACCGCGCCGTCGGCAGGGCCGCGTCGAGTCTCGCGGGCGTCGACCCCGCCAGTGCCGGAGGTTCGGCGCAGGGGGCCTCGCCATCCATGGCCTCGAACGCCGCCGGCCCGGCGGCCGAGCGGTCTGCCGCCGACGTCGCTGTGGCCGTCGCCGCGAACGCCCAAAGCGGGGGATCGGCCGTCGCCGACCTCGCCACGCAGCCGGTGGACGTCCGTTCGACGAGCGCCGCGACGCCGACCGCTCGCGCCGTCCCTGGCACTGCGACGCAGTCCTCGGCGTTTCCGTCGGCCCTGCCCACTCCGCGCGCGCCGAGCTATGAGTCGGCCATTGGCGAGCCCCGGCTGGGCGAGGAGGAGATCGCCCGCCGCATCGACGCCGTCTGGTCGCTGATCCGGGTCTTCCCGGCATCCGCGGCGGCCGCTCTCGCTCAGGCGAACGCCGAGCTGCGTGCGCTTCCGTCGGTGTCGATGCCACTCGTGGCGCGCGCCGACGCGGCTTCGCGTGCCGCGGCAGACGCGATGGCCGCGACGAATGCAGGGGCGACAGCGGCGAGCCGCAGCGCTACGTCGCGGTCGACTTTCCCGGGCTGGACATCGGCCCAGCGGGAGGCCGCTCCAGCGGTCGGCGAGTCGAGCCGCAGCGCCACGTCGGGGTCGACTTCCCCGGGCTCGACATCGGCCCAGCACGGGGCCGCTCGAGCGGTCGGCGAGAACGCCGCAGCGCGCGGCGTTCGTGGGAGCGGCGCACCATCGGTGTTCGTCGCGCCGTCGGGCCGGACTACGGTGCGTGCGACCGATCGCACGGCCCTTCCCGACGGCCGGCTGCCGCGCGGCGGCTACTTGTGGTCGCGCGCCGCGTCGTTCACCACGCAGGTCGGCCAGTGGGTGCCGCCGGCGACGGTGGCGGCGGCGAGCGGTGGAGCCGACGCGGCCGCGGCGGGCCAGCCTGCGTGGGAGGGAATGGCCCCGGTCGCCTCGCCGCTGGTGCAACAGGCGTTCGTCGATCAGTCGGACGGTGCCGGTGCGGGCAGTTCGGTGGGGACGGCGCGCGAGTTCCTGGCGACCACCGTCGGTGCGGAGGGTTCGCGGAGCGCTTCTTCGATGGCGCGGACTGTGCCGCCAGCGTCGCGCCCCGACGTGCGGGCCGCCCGCGCGATGCTCGGCGACCCGGGAGCCGCGCCCCTCCTGCAACTGGTCACCGCCTCGGCGGGCGGCTCGGCGGCGAGCCCGGCGAGGAGCGCCAGCGCGTCGTCGCACAACGCGCCGGCCCTGTCGCTGCTGCGACCGGCGGTAGCTCCGTCGTCCGAATCGTCGGCGAAAATGCTCGACGCGCTCCGGGTGCAGCAGCAGCACGCGCCGAGCGACGACCGGGTGACCCTCGCCGACCTGACGCTGGTGGCGACCGCCTCGTCCACCAGCCAGCTCGCGGCCAGCCACGGGGAGCAGAACTCCTCGCAGGCCCATCACGCGTCGCGCGGGCAGGCCGGTGGGCAGCAGGGCGGCCACGGGCAGCAGCGCAACCCCGAGGCGGAGCGCCTGGAGATCGAGATCATGGCGCAGCACCTCGTGGACGAACTCCGGCGCCGCATGGAGATCGAGCGCGAGCGCGCCGGCGACAACTGGGGCTACTGAGTCGGCACGGGCATGATCGAACGGCCCGAGCGGCCGCGAAAGGAGTAGAGACCGATGGGGCTGGTCAAGGCTAAGATCGTCGCCGCCGAGGCTGGAGTCAATCTCGACGTCCACATCAACCCGAAGGAGCTGCAGGTCGACAAGACGGTCTCCTGGACGGCGAAGAACTCCCACTCCGAGGATCCGAAGCAGGAGTTCAAGGAGCCGCAGTCGAGCAACCTCACCGTTACGCTCTACTTCGACACGTACGAAGAGAAGAAGGACGTGTACAAGAAGTACATCGAGGACATCGAGAAGACCGCCAAGATGGTTTCGGGCTTGGGACGGCCGCCGATGGTGATCTTCCAGTGGGGTAAGTTCAACTTCACCGGCGTCACCGAGTCCGTCTCGCAGAAGTACACCATGTTCCTCGAGGACGGCACGCGCGTGCGGTGCGAAGTCGCGTTCAAGATGCGCTCGGCTTCGGCGGCCGAGGTGAGCGCGAAGAAGAGCTAGACCACCGAGCCGGTCGAATGCCCCGCTGCTACGCATTCCTGCGAGCAGCCCGCCCCGCCCCGCTTCCCCCACCGAACAGACGGTCTGCCTCGCTCGCGCCTTCGTCGCGCGCAGCGAACTGCACCACAACCGTGGGTCTCGCCACCGGACCAGCCCCGTCCGGTCTTCCCGCCGCCGCCCGCATGGCCGCGCTGCCGAGCCAAAAATCCCTGCAGTTCCAGAAACATCGCTCTCCACCGGACGCGCGGAAAAAAACCACTATGTGATTGACGCCGAAAGCGGGCTTCCGGTATGCTCCGGCCCGCTCGTTTTGCGAGGAGGTCGGTTGGCCCAGGAGCGCAGCTCGATGATCGCCGGGAGCCGCGGGCGCCGACCAGGGAGCGTCGCGGCCGCGGCAGGTCGCACCCCAGGGCGAGCGCGCCGGCGCCCAATGCCGTCGTCGCGGCGCCGCGTCGTCGAAACCCACTGACGAAGAAGGACAGCCCGTGGCCCAGAACTTCCTCGGGAAGGGGTGGCGCTTCCCGGTTGGTGTCAACCGCAACGGCGGCATCGCGATGAGCGCCTACGAGGAGCTCATCAAGGAATCGATCATCATCATCCTCGGCACCGCCCCGGGTGAGCGCGTGATGCGGCCGTCCTTCGGCTGCGATATCCACGACCTCCTGTTCGCGCCGAACGACATCAACACCGCTGGGCTCGCCGCACACTACTGCGTCACCGCGCTCTCGAAGTGGGAGGCGCGCATCGAGGGCGTCGAGGCCGACGCGAACCCGTCGCAGGACGCGCCGAACAAGCTGCTCATCGACATCAAGTACAAGATCCGCGGCACCAACATCACCCGCAACCTCGTCTACCCGTTCTACCTCCGTCGGAGCGAGGAGTAACGAATGATCCCGGCGCCGAAGCTCGACGATCGGACCTACGCGGACATCGTCGCCGAGGCGATGCGCCTCATCCCTCGCTACTGTCCCGAGTGGACCAACCACAATCCGTCTGATCCGGGCGTCACCATCCTCGAGCTGACCGCGTGGATGACCGAGCTGATCCTCTACCGGCTCAACCGCGTCCCCGAGAAGAACTACCTCGCGTTCCTCGATCTCATCGGCGTCCGGCTGCGCTCGCCCCAGCCCGCGCAGGCGCTGCTCTCCTTCGATCTCGTCGAAGGCGCCGAGCGCCAGAGCGTGCGCGAGGGCACGCAGGTCGCCACGCCCCAGGCAGCCGACGAGGACACCATCGTCTTCGAGACGAAGCGCGACCTCCTCGTCACCGGCGTCCAGCTCGATCGCTGCTTCTCCTACTTCGACGAGACCTACGCCGACAATTCGCCCTTCATCCACGGCACGCGCCCCGAGGGGTTCGAGGTGTTCGCCGGCGCGGCGCGCATCGAGCGCTTCCTCTACCTCGGCGATGCACGCTTCTCGTCGCTGAACGACTCGACGGTGCTGCGCCTCCACGTGAAGTGCCCGGAGACCGGCGGCCGCGACCTCGCGCGCCTGCTCGAGTGGGAGTACTGGAACGGCCGTCGCTGGCGCGAGCTGCGCACGACGGACTTCGAGGTCGAGCGCGGTGAGGTGGTGTTCTTCGGCCCCGCCGACATCCAGGCGACGACGGTGCACGGACTCGAGGACACCTGGATCCGCGGTCGCCTGGCCGAGGTGCCCAAGGACCCGCAGGAGACGGAGGTCGACACCTGCGGCGCGGTCATCGAGACGATCGGCGAGGGGCAGCCGCCCGACCTCGCGCTCGCCAACCTCGACAACAACATCTTCATCGCGCTCGATCTCGGGAAGAACTCGTTCCCCTTCGGGAGCGAGCCGAAGATCGACCACTGCTTCTACCTCGCCTCGCGCGAGCTGCTCGCGCAGCCCGACGCCGAGGTGCGCATCGAGTTCGCGCTCTCCGACCCCACGTTCGTCGCGCCGCCCACGCCGTCCGAGGACCTGCTCATCTCGTGGGAGTACTTCGACGAGAAGCGCTGGCGCATCCTCGGCAAGTCCACGATCAAGGGCGCGCTGAAGACGCAGGACGCGGTCAACGAGTGGAACTTCTTCGACGGCACGCACGCCTTCACGCGCTCGGGCGTGGTGAGCTTCAACTGCCCGAAGGACATCAAGCCCGGCGAGGTGAATGGCGAGACGAACTACTGGGTCCGCGCGCGCATCGAAGCCGGCGACTTCGGCCTGCCCGGCAGCTACATGCTCGACGGTGACAAGTGGGTGTGGAAGGACGACCGCCCGCTCCACCCGCCGGCGCTGAAGTCGATCGCGTTCAAGTACCGGGCGGACCTCCAGTACGTGAAGCACGTCCTCTCGTACAACGACTTCCGTTACCGCGATCACTCCGACGAGGCGAAGCAGGAGTATCGCCCGTTCCAGCCGTTCTCCATCGCGCCCGACGAGGGCGCTGCGCTCTACCTCGGCTTCGACAAGAAGCTGCCGAACGAGCCCGTGTCGCTCTACTTCCAGACCGCGGAGAACCTCGGGCCGCGCGGACAGGAGGTCTCCAACGCCGAGCACCTCAAGGCTTTCTACAAGGCGCGCGAGGCGGCGTGGGAGGCGGAGCAGAAGGTCGTCTGGGAGTACTGGGACGAGAGGAACTGGGCGCCGCTCGTCGTCGCCGACGAGACGCGCAACTTCACCCGCTCCGGCTTCGTCGACTTCGTTGGTCCCGACGACCACGCGCGCTCGCTCAAGTTCACCGAGGACCGCTTCTGGATCCGCGCCCGCCTCGAGATGGGCGGCTACGTCAAGCCGCCGGCGATCGTACGCATTCTCCAGAACACCGTCGCCGCGAGCAACGTCGTCACGATCCGCAACGAGGTGCTCGGCTCGTCGGACGGCACGCCGATCCAGACCTTCAAGTTCATCCAGGGCGCGTTCCTCGAGGGTGAGGTGATCGAGGTGCGCGAGCGCGACCAGCCGAACGCCGAGGAGATCGCCGACCTCGGCGACAACGCGGTGCGCGGCGCGGACGCCGACGAAGGCGGCGGCTGCTGGGTGCGCTGGAAGGCCGTGGAGAGCTTCTTCGAGTCGGGGCCGCGCTCGCGCCACTACCTGCGCAGTCCCACCGCCGCCGAGATCCAGTTCGGCGACGGCACGAAGGGCATGATGCCGCCCGAGGGACGCAACAACGTCCTCGCGCGGCGCTACCAGATCGGCGGCGGCGTGCGCGGCAACGTCAACGCCGGCACCCTCACCGCGCTCACGCGCTCGATCGCGTACATCGACAAGGTCACCAACGAGCTGCCCGCCGTCGGCGGCGCCGACGCGGAGACCGTCGAGGAGGCGAAGACCCGCGCGCCGATGGAGATCAAGAGCCGCGACCGCGCGGTCACGGCGGAGGACTTCGAGAGCCTCGCGCTGCGCGCCTCGACGGGGATCGCGCGCGCGAAGTGCCTGCCGTCGGGACGGCATGACGGCCACGTGCTGCTCGTCGTCGTCCCCAAGGGCGACGAGCGCAACTCCGATCTCACGCGCCGCCTCGAGCCGGCTCCCGAGCTCCTGCGCTACGTGAAGAACTTCGTCGACGAGCGCCGCCTGGTCTCGACGGTGCTCGAGGTGATCAAGCCGGCCTACGTCGAGGTGTCGATCAAGGTAACCCTGATCCGTCGCACCGTCGGCAAGACGGAGCGCGTGCGCGCGGAGATCGAGGATCGCTTGCGCAAGTACCTGCACCCGCTCGCCGGGGGCCGCGACGGCAAGGGCTGGCCGTTCGGCCGCTCGGTCTACAAGAGCGACCTCGCGCACATCGTGGAGGACATCCCGGGCGTCGAGCTGATCGACTCGATCACGATCTACGACGAGGACCAGCGCGTCGCCGTCGAGAACGTGCGCCTGGATCCGTGGGAGCTGATCCATCTCGTCAACGTCGCCGTGGTCGAGCGCGTTCGCGAAGAGATCGCCTAGGGGTAGGTGTGATGCAAGCCCAGCAGCGCGCGCTGATCCGGATGCCCGAGGTGGTCGGGCTCCCGCTGCGCAAGGCCAAGCTCCTCGTCGAGAACGCGGGGCTGTCCGTCGAGGCGATCCTGTTCCAGGAGAGCTACGACGAGCGCAACACGGTCCTGCAGCAGAAGCCCATGCGCGGGCAGATGATCTACGTCGGCGAGAAGGTGACGCTGACGGTCTCGCGCGAGAGCTACATCAAGTGGCTTCCCTCGGTCTACCAGCGCTCCGACGTCACCGGGCAGAACTTCCTGCGCGAGCTGCTGTGGATCACGCAGCACCTCTTCGGTGAGATCGAAGAGCGGCTCGACGTCATCCACACCTTCTTCGACCCCTACGAATCGCCGGAGGAGTTCCTGCCGTGGCTGGCCGGATGGACGGCGATGATCCTCGAGGAGGACTGGCCGAAGGCGAAGAAGCGCAAGCTCATCAAGAAGGCGATCGAGCTGTACCGGATCCGCGGCACGGTGAAGGGGCTGAAGCTGTTCATTTCGCTCTTCACCGGGAACGAGCCGGAGATCATCGAGAACGCCTGGCCCTTCCGTGGATTCCGCGTCGGCATCACCTCGGGCATCGGCGTGGACTCGGTGATCCTGCCGCCGGTCAACACCGCGCACTCCTTCCTCGTCGAGATGCCGGTCACCTACAAGGACCTCTCGATCGAGTCGGTGATCCGGCTGCACGAGATCATCCAGATGGAGAAGCCGGCGAACACTTCCTACTACCTGCGCTTCCTCGCGGCGCAGCGGCCCAAGGAGGTGCGCGAGTTCTTCCAGGTGGGCGTGCGCTCGGGCATCGGCATCGGACAGGAGGTGCTGGTGCCGTTCCCGATGGGTGGCGAGGTGGAGGCGGAGGAGGACGCCGCCGGCAAGACGCGCGAGATGCGCCCGGCCGACATGCCGCACGCCGACACCGTCGACGAGTTCATCCCGCCGACGCGGACCAAGCCGGCCCTGCCGCGCGCGCCGAAGGCCGAGAACGCGCCGATCGAGGGCCAGGAGGTGCGCACCAACCTCGCCGGGGGCTTCGACTCGGGCGCGCGCGAGCTGCTCGCGATCTCGCTCGACGAGGCGCTCGAGGCGGCGATGGCGACGCAGGTGACCAGGCCGCCGACGGCCGCGATGCAGGCGGTCAAGGAAGACAAGGGATCGGAGAAATCGAAGGAGTCCAAGGAATC
>JAJXSP010000336.1 GCA_021784515.1 Myxococcales bacterium
CGCCCTCCTACCGCGAGCTGGTGGGGCTCTACTACGCCGCGCGCTTCGGTGACGAGCAGGTGGACCAGGTGCGCGTCGAGGCGCTCGCCGCGGCCGTGGTTCGCCCCGCCGCGCCGGCGGCGAGCAGCCGCGCGACGCCGTCGGCCTCCGGGTAGAGGGCCGGTCTCTTCCCGACGGAAGCGGCCGGCCCATCGGCATGCTAGTACCTCATGACGGAAATCTCGATGGATTCGATCGTCGCTGCATCCCGCATGGCTTCGTTGGTCCTCCTCGGATTACGGAAAGTAGTCCGTCGTCGTCGCGCCTCGCCCTGCGGGCGCATCGACGCTCTCGGTCCTATCGACACTTCCGCCATGAGGTACTAGCTTCCGCGCATGATCGCTCCGCCGCCCGCCGATCCCCGCCGCGCCGGACCGCTCCGCCTGGTCGTCCTCGTCGCGATCGGGCTGGGGGCGTTGAACGTCGCCCAGTACGTCGCCGGGGCGATGAACCAGTGCGTCGCCGACGACGAGCTGCGCGCCGAGCGCGCCAAGCTGGCGACGGCGACGGCCCCGCAGGAGACGATCGATCGCTGCCACCAGATCTTCTACAAGAACCCGGGCGGCATCTCGCGCAACCGCTGGTTCGGCATCCGCGCCGAGCAGAACCCCAACGACGTGTGGATCACCCAGGAGATCCTCTTCGAGACCAAACCCGACGTGGTCGTCGAGGCGGGCACCTTCATGGGCGGCAGCGCCGCGCTGTGGGCGACGATGCTCCGCGAAATCAACCCGCAGGGCCGCGTCCTCACGATCGACATCCGCGACCTCTCCGCCGAGGCGAAGAAGCTGCCGATCGTGCAGGAGCGGGTGGACTTCCTCGTCGGCAGCTCCATCGCGCCGGAGATCGTCGCCGAGGTGAAGCGCCGCACGGCGGGCAAGAAGGTGGTCCTCATCCTCGACTCGGATCACCACAAGGCCCACGTCCTCGCCGAGCTGCGCGCCTACGCGGACATCATCCAGCCCGGCAGCTACATCATCGTCCAGGACTCCAACATCAACGGCCACCCGGTGGTGCTCGACGACGGCTACCTCGCCGGTGACTACCTCGGCCAGCCCGGCCCGTGGGAGGCGGTGGAGGAGTTCCTCGCCACCGACCACCGCTTCCAGATCGACCTCGGCCGCGAGCGCCTGCTGCTCACGATGAACCCGCATGGCTTCCTGCGGCGGGTCGACTGATCCCATGCTCTGGCGACCGCCCATCTGCTCGGCTAGACTCCTTGCCACTTTGTCGCAGCCTCGGCCCTCCCTCGTGACCGGATGACTCTCTCGCCCCCTTCTCCGTCGGAAAAGTCCTTGTTCGCTCGTGAGTCACCCGCGTTGGCCCGCCCGCGGCCATGCGTCTCGGCCCAGCCCTCGCGGCCGCACTTCGACGACGAGGAGGTCGACCCGTCGCGCGTCGAGGCGCCCGCCGCGGAGGTCATCCGGCCTTACGCGCCGGCGCCGCCCTACCGCGCGACGCCGCCGGACTTCAGATTAGAGGGCCGGTCTCCGCTCGACAATTTTTACTCTTGACATCAAGGCGCCTGAAAGGCTAAGCCCGCGTTCGGGCCTTCAACACTTAGAAGCCAAGGAGGATCTCATGCGCCATCTTGCTCTCGTTGGTCTGGTGGTCGTTCTGCTGCTTGCGGGGCCGGCACGCTCATATGCCTGCAGCGCGGGAAACATGTGTTACGGATACGTCTGTTACGTTGCATACGTTCCGCCCGTCGGGTCCGAAGCCGTCTTTGGAAATTATGGAATCATCGAACTTACCATCACTTCCGCGCCTAACTGCGGCGGCAGTGTGGTGTGGGGCCCCATTGGAATCTGCAGCGCAGGACATACGGACCCTTCATGCGACTGCAATGCTACGCCGATGCTCGTGCCGCAGACAGACGTCGAGATGATGGCGGTTTACCAGACCCTAGTGACGGCGGCCGGCGCGAACTCAAGCGCGTCCTCCCTGTACTCTGTCGGCATGTACAACACGGGCTGCGGAATCGGCGAGCTTGAAATTCGGCCGTATTGACGAGTGGCGGAGAACATCGCGACTCTCATGACCCGGCGCCTAGCGGTGTGGAGGTTCGTGTTGCGGCTCTCCTGCCCGACTGTGGCCGCTGGGTGCGCTTTCTCAGGATTCGCAACCATCTCGCTTGGCTGCCAACGGAACGCGCGCTCGCCGCTCAGCGCTGCGGAACCAGCCCCTGCGATGACCGTGGAGACCGGCGGCGTCGCGGCTGAAGATTTCCGCCTAAGGGCACGAAAAATCATTCAAAAAGATCTTCCTAGGCTTCACACGGAAGCCGAGGTCGATGCGTATCTTTCGCATCTCGAGAAACAGGCGACAGCGAATCGTGTAGTGACCTGGCTGGAAATCGGGCCCGCGAAAGCCGCGATCCAGAAACTCGTTCCAATCATTGGACAAAAGGCGGCATGGAAGAAAGAGGTCGCCTTTAGTACGCGAATGCAAGAGTTGCAGAATAGCTTCGAGCGCGAAGAGGGCCGCACGCCTTGACACCGTTCCGAATCGCTCGCACTGCTTCGAGCAAGCTGCGCCTCAATTTCCACCGTCCCCAAGGATTTCGATTACTGTCAGGGGATCCGGCTGCCGGCCGAATTCCTGGGGGGTGTGATCCACCGACCGTCGAGAAGCTGGATCATGTCGATCACTTGCATGCCTGGGTCAACTCCGCGCCGGCCTTCAGCCGGATGCCCAGACTGTAGCCTGGGCGCCATCTCACGGGCCTGAGTCGCATGGGCCCTGAGGGCCCCACGCCTCGCTGCACAGCCAAACGAGCGCGCGGTTGCAAGGTAAGAAAGCGAAACCGAGGCAAGGAAGCCGAGGTGGCGCTGGGCTCTGGGGTGGCGGCGAGCGACAAGCTCGGCTAGACTCCTTGCCACTTTGTCGCAGCCTCGGCCCTCCCTCGTGACCGGATGACTCTCCCGCCCCCTTCTCCGTCGGAAAAGTCCTTGCTCGCTCGTGAGGCACCTGCATTGCACCGCCCGCGCGCCATGCGCCTCGGCCCTGCCCTCGCCGCCGCCCTCCTCGCCGTCGCAACGGGCGCTCGCGCCCAGCAGGGCCTGGGGGGGCCATCGATGACCAGCACGGGGACGCCCACGGTCACGATGGGCGTCGACATCCTGGACGGCAGCGGCAACTACATCACCGTCAACAACCCTCAGGTGACGACGCTGTTCGGCCTGGCCGAGTGCCAGTGCAACGTGCAGAACTACTTCGTCCGCGCCCAGGTGACCAACCCATTGCCGGTGGGCTCGCTGCCCGCCTACGCGGTGTGGGCCGGCAGCTCGTGCGACGTGCAGGGCAACCAGGTGGCTAACCAGACTTCGTGCGAGCAACTGACCGGCGGCGACGTCACCACCCAGCCCACCGACTTTCAGTCGACCAGCAACGTCTTCCCGCGCCAGAAGATCCCGGTGCAGGCCCTCGCCAGCCCGTTCAACGGAACGCCCAAGCCGACCGACCGCTGCACCGGCAAGAACATCAGCAGCTCGCTCTATTTCCTGTTCGGCACCGTGCCCAACTTCACCGGCAACAGCTCCATCACCCTGCCGGTCAACGCGGTGCCTCCGTCTGCGCCGACCATCGACAGCGCCGCGTCGGGCGACGGCGCGGTGACGATCAACTGGACCGTCGCGATAGCGAACCAGCCGGCGTGGTACCAGATCCTCTGCGCCGACATGAACGGCAATCCCGTCCCCGGCCTCTTCAGCGATAAGTTGGGCAGCCCCCTGATCGGCTACTCGGCCTGCGTCAACGGCACCTACCAGCAGCGCACCAACCTCCAGACCGGCGGCGGGACGGGCACCGGGACCGACGACGCCGGCGTCATCAGCGACGGCTACGACCTCAGCTTCGGCTTTTCCAGCGCGCCGCTCAACGAGGCCACCCTGTCGACCGACTCCGATCCCCTCGATGCCGGTGTGGCGGCCGATGGCGGGGTCGCCGACGGCGGAGCGAGCGGCACCGACGGCGGAGTGCCCGAGGCCTACACCGTCTTCGGCGGGCTCGACCAGAAGTTCGTCTGCTCGGCGCTGCTCAACCCGAACACCAATTCGAACCGCATCGAGGGGCTCACCAACAACACCACCTACCAGTTCACCGTCGTCGGCATCGACCTGTTCGGCAACCCCGCCCCCTCGGCGGTGCTGACCGCCAAGCCGCAGCCCGTCGAGGACGTCTACCGCCGCTTCCGCGACGAGGGCGGCGCCAAGCAGGGCTTCTGCTTCATCGCCACCGCCGCCTACGGCTCCTACGAGAGCCCGTACGTGCAGGTGCTGCGCGACTTCCGCGACCGCGAGCTGCTCCCGACCGGCGCCGGGCGCGCCTTCGTCGAGTGGTACTACCGCCACTCGCCGCCGGCCGCCGCCTTCATCGCCCGGCACGAGACGGCGCGCTTCGCGACGCAGGAGGCGCTGCGCCCGGTGATCCTCTTCGCGCTGCTGTGGATGGCGCTCGCGGCGTGGCAGAAGGCGCTGCTCTTCACCCTCGCCGTCGGCGTGGCGAGCCGCCGCCGGCTGCTCGCGGCGCTCCGGGGGCGCGCGTGAAGGCCGCCTTCGCCGCCCTCGCGGCCGCTCTCACCCTCGGGGCCGCCGCCGCGCGCGCCGAGGACCTCGCGCTCGACCCCCTCCCGGAGGACTACCGCTCGCCGCAGCACTTCGCGTTCGAGCTGAAGTTCGGCACCTACTCGCCGAACATCGACGCCACCGGCGGCCTCACCGGCAAGCCATTCTCCGATGAGTTCGTCGCCCAGGACAGCGCGAACGCCGGCAAGCGCCCTGACGGCAAGCTCCTCACCAGCATGGAGTTCGACTGGCAGTTCTGGCACGGCTTCGGCAGCCTCGGGGTCGGCGTCTCGGCGGGCCTCATGCGCGTCAGCACGCACTCGTTCGTCTACGGCACCGCCACCGACGGCAGCCTGGTGAGCTGCCCCGTCGTCCCCGGCCAGCTCAACTGCCAGCGCTCGGGCGACACCAACACCCTCTCGGTGATACCGCTCACCCTCGAGCTGGTCTACCGCTTCGACGTGCTCTCCAAGCGGTGGAACATCCCCGTCGTGCCCTATCTCAAGGGCGGGATCGGCTACTACCTGTGGTGGGTCGCGGACGGCAGCGGGAACCTGGCGCACAACGTCGACAAGACCTCGCAGCAAATCGTCAACACCGGCACCTGCGGCTTCGGCGGCGACTGCGCCCTCGGCGGCACGTTCGGGCTGGTCGCCCATCCGGGCATCGCGCTGATGCTCGACTTCCTCGACCCGGGTTCGGCCCGCACGATGGACAACGAGCTCGGCATCAACCACACGTACCTGTTCTGCGAGCTCAACTACGCCTGGATCAACGGCTTCGGCTCGGCGACGAAGCTCAACCTGTCGGACACCGGCTGGAACGCCGGCCTCGCCTTCGAGTTCTGATCCCCTCCCACGCGGCTCCGTGCCGCGCACCTCGACACGCGATACTGTCCGGCGCATGCGTCGCATCCGTCTGGTCGTCGAATACGACGGCACCGACTTCGTCGGCTGGCAGCGCCAGACGAACGGCCCGTCGGTGCAGGCGGCGCTCGAGGAGGTGCTCGGGCAGATGACGGGCGCGCCGGTCGCGGTGCGCGGCGCCGGCCGCACCGACGCCGGCGTGCACGCGCTCGGGCAGGTGGCGGCGTTCTCGACCGAGGCGCGGATCCCGATCGACGGCTTCCGGCGCGGCATGAACTCGCTGCTGCCGCCGTCGGTGGCGGTGGTCGCCGCCGACGAGGTGCCGCCCGACTTCGACCCGCGCCGCCACGCGCGCGGCAAGCTCTACCGCTACCGCATCTGGAACGCCGAGGCGCGCAGCCCCGTCGAGTCGCGCTTCACCTGGCACCACCGCTTCCCGCTCGACGCCCCCGCGATGCACGCGGCGGCGCGCCCGCTCCTCGGCGAGCACGACTTCCGCGGCTTCCGCGCCGCCGACTGCGAGCGCATCAACACCGTGCGCGTGGTGCGGCGCCTCGACGTGGCGCGCGCGGGACACCTCGTCACCGTCGAGATCGAGGCCACCGCGTTCCTCAAGAACATGGTGCGCATCATCGTCGGGACGCTGGCCGAGGCGGGGCGCGGCCGCCTTTCCGCCGGCGACGTGCGCGCGCTGCTCGAGCACGGCGACCGCCGCGAGGCCGGCCCCACCGCGCCGCCCGAAGGCCTCGCGCTCGTCCGGGTGGACTACGAGCTGCCGCTGCCTCCCCGTCGCTGATCGCCCCTTCGCTTCGACGCGCGTCTGCTAGATTTTGCGGGCCATGAACCTCCGCAAGACGTTCTTCATCCTCCCCAACCTCTTCACCCTCGCCAGCGTCTTCTGCGGCTGCTTCGCCATCGCCACCGTGGGCGCGGCGTACGCGCCGGGCTCGCCGGCGATGATGGGCGCGCTCTACCAGGCGGCGATCGCCATCTGCTTCGGCTTCTTCTTCGACATGGCCGACGGCCGCGTCGCGCGCCTCACGCGCACGCAGTCGGCGCTCGGGCGCGAGCTGGACTCGCTGGCGGACGTGATCACCTTCGGCGTCGCGCCGGCGGTGATGATGTACCGCTGGGGGCTGGTGAAGCTCGAGACCCACCACCTCGGGATCGCGGTGGCGTTCGTCTACGTCGCCGCCTCGGCGCTGCGCCTCGCGCGCTTCAACGTGCTCTCGATGAAGGAGGCCGACGAGAAGAAGGGGCCGGGCCGGTACATCCTCGGCCTCCCCGTGCCCGTCGCCGCCGCGGTGCTCGTCTCGCTCGTCGTGCTGAACCACCAGCTCGGCGGCGCGCTGGCCGACATCGGCGAGGCGGCGCTGGCGACGATCGTCGTGGTGCTGTCGGTGCTGATGGTGAGCCGGGTGCGCTTCCGCTCGTTCAAGGACGTCAGGCTCTCGCGGCGCTCCGTCACCGTCGGCGTCGGGCTGGTCGCCTCCGCGCTCGTGGTGGTGGTGTGGAAGCGGGTGCCCTCGGCGTTCGTGCTGGTGTGCATGATGGCCGCCTACCTCGCGCTCGGCATGCTGGAGGAGGTCGTCTTCTATCGGCGGCGGCGCCTCGAGGCGCAGGCGGCGACGGCGC
>JAJXSP010000012.1 GCA_021784515.1 Myxococcales bacterium
CCGGGCCCTCCGCCTTCGCCGACGCCGAGGCGCTCGCGGCGCTGCGCGACCGGGTGGCCTTCGCGGCCTCGCTGCGCGACGACCTGCCGCCGCTCGACGACGCGGCGGTCCGCGCCACGCTCGCCTCGCTGTGCGAGGGGCGGCGCAGCTTCGCCGAGCTGCGCGACGCCTCCCTCCTCGAGGCCCTCCGCGCGCGCCTCGATCCGTCGCTGCGCGCGCTCGTCGAGCGGTGGGCGCCCGAGCGCGTCGCGCTCCCCGGCGGCCGTCGCGTCGCGGTGCACTACCCGCCGGGCCAGCCGCCGTGGATCGAGTCGCGGCTGCAGGACTTCTTCGGCATGCGATCGGGGCCGCGCCTCGCCGACGGGCGCGTGCCCCTCGTGCTCCACCTCCTTGCGCCGAACCAGCGGGCGGTGCAGGTGACGACCGATCTCGCCGGCTTCTGGGAGCGCCACTACCCGGCGCTGCGCAAGCAGCTCATGCGGCGCTACCCGAAGCACGCCTGGCCGGAGGAGCCGCTCGCCGCCGCGCCACCGCCGCCGCGTCGGTGACGCCGTGATATGAAGCGATCCGTGGCCGTCCGATCGACCGTCGCGCTCCTCGTCACCCTCGGTGTCGCGCCCGCCGTCGCCGCGCGTCCCGACGAGGGCACGCCCGAGCAGCAGGCCGAGCGCGACCGGCTGATCGACCAGATCGCGCGCGGCGCCGACCTCGACCGGAGCGCGCGCCGCTTCGGCGAGCTGCGCGCGGCCGTGCTCGGAGCCCACGACGCCGAGGTCGCCGAGAAGGTGCAGCAGCGCGCCACCCACGAGGCGCAGCGCGCGTGGAAGGAGGCCTACGCGAAAACCGCCGACCACGAGGTGGGCTGGCGCTGCACCCTCTCGCCGGATCCCACCCACCCGGTCCCGTCGCGCGAGGGTCGCTTCAAGGGCGACTGGGGCAAGGTCGTGCGCAAGGCCGAGGTGCGCCTGCCGCCGAAGAACGAGCTCGACGAGGGCGAGAAGTGGACGATGGTGGAGGTGGCCGGCCGGAAGCGCAGCTACCTCATCCACGCCGACCGCTACGGGCTGCCCGACCGCGCGCCGCTCCAGGCGGAGGTCGGCGACCTCGTCCTCGTGTGCGACGGCGGGTCGGACGCCTCGTCGCGTTGGAAGCTCCCGCCCGAGTGGACGGGCGAGGTGCAGACCTCGGGCTTCGCGGTGCCCGTCGCGGCGCCGCCGAGGATCGCGCAGAAGGCGAAGTGGAACCCGGTCCACGTCACCCACTCCTTCTTCTTCCGGGCGATCAAGGACGTGAAGTGGCAGCTCCCCGACGAGGCGTTCGTCCTCTCGAACCTCGAGATCGGCGCGCCGGCCGACGGCGGGCGCTTCCTCATCGACGAAGGGCAGGGGCTGTCGTGGCTGCTCGAGGTGCCGCCGGGGCTGAAGCACCGTGACGCGCTCGTGCCCGGGCGCAACGCGTGGGTCATCCTGGGCCGCCACCGCTACGACCGCGAGCTGAAGAAGCTCGTGCTCGTCGCCGAGGACGTCGAGGAGCGCTACGTCGTCGAGCGCGGAGAGCGGCGATGATCGTCGAGGAGCTGTCGACCGCGCGCGGCCCCGAGTGGGATGCCTGGGTGGACGCGCACCCGGCGGCGAACGTCTACCACCTGCGCGCCTGGACGGAGGTCGCGGTGCGCGCCTACGGGATGCGCGCGCCGCTGCTCGTCGCGCGCCCGCATGCGGGTGGGCCGATCGTCGGTGCGCTGCCGCTGTTCGTCGTCGGCAATCGGCTCCGCCGCTACGTCACCAACGGCTTGTTCGGAGCCTACGGCCCGATCCTCGCCACCGCCCCCGGTGTCGAGCACGCGCTGCTCGATCGGGCGCTCGCGGTGGGGCGCGAGGCGGGCGCGGGCTACCTGCAGCTGAAGACCCTCGGCGTCGAGCCGCCGCCCGGCTTCGTCCGCCGCGCGCGCTGCGTGATCGCGACGCTGCCGCTCGCGCCCGACGAGGATTCGCTGTGGAAGAGCGTGCGCGGGAAGGTGAAGCGCGACGTGAAGACGGCGCAGCGCAGCGGCCTCATCGCGCGCTCCGGCTGGGGCGAGCTCGGCAACTTCTACGACGTGCTCGCCGAGAACATGCACCGTCTCGGCACGCCGATCTACGGGCGGCCCTTCGTGCGCGAGCTGGTCGCCGCGCTCGGCCCCCGCGCCGACGTGGTGACGCTGGCGCTCGACGGGCGGACCGTGTCGGGCGCGCTCGCCATCCACTACCGCGGCGCCACCACCGTGCCGTTCGCCTCGTCGCGCGCCGATGCGTTCAAGCTCTGCCCGAACAACCTCCTCTACTGGGAGATCATGAAGCGCGCGGTCGCGCGCGGGTCGACCGTGCTCGACTTCGGCCGCTCGCCGCTCGACTCGGGCTCGCTCGACTTCAAGCTGCGCTGGGGCGCCGTCGCCACGCCGCAGCCGTTCGACCTGGCGGCGGTGCGGGGCGCCGCTCCGGCTCTCGATCCGTACACGCCGGGCGTGCGGCACCTCGCGCGGCTGTGGCAGCGCCTGCCGCGCCCCGTCGCCGACGCGCTCGGCCCGACGCTGTGCGGACAGTTCCTGGCGTAGAGGGCACCCGAGGGTCGCAAAGCGGAGCTTTTGATGTAGGCTTCCGCGCCGTGTCCGGCCCCCCGTCCGCGTCGCCGCTCCTCCTCTCCGTCTTCCGGTTCGTCATCGCCCGGCGGTGGTGGGTGGTGGCGCTCTTCGGCGCGCTGCTGGTGCCGAGCGTCCACTACGCGCTCAAGGTCCACCAGGACAACTCGCTCGACAAGCTCATCGTCACCAGCGACCCCGACTACATCAGCAACCAGCAGTTCGCGAAGGTCTTCGGCGGCGGCGAGTACGTGATGCTCCTCCTCGAGGCGAAGGACCCCTACGCGCCCGAGGTGCTTCGCCGCGTCGCCGAGCTGGAGGGCAAGCTCGAGAAGCTCCCCCAGGTCGAGGTGAACTCCGCGCTCTCGGTGTTCCGCCGGGGGCGGGGCGGCTTCGACGGCAGCGCCGCGCAGGCCGAGGCGTTCCGCAAGTTCGTTCTCGGCACCGACCTCTTCCGTCGGCAGGGCCTCGTCGGCGAGCACGCGCTCGGGCTGCCGTTGATCCTCGCCGCGCGCACCACCGCCGAGCGCAACGGCACCCTCGCCGCCATCGACGGCGTGCTCGAGCCCTTCGAGCGCGACCTCGGGCCGCTCACCGCCATCCGCAAGGTCGGCGCGCCCTACGTCAACGCCTACCTCGACGGGCAGATGCGCCTGCAGGGCGTGCGCTACTTCCCGATGTTCGCCCTGTTCGTCATCGTCATCAACCTGCTGCTCTATCGCTCCTTCCGCACCCTGATCGCCTTCATGGTCGTGATCGGCGCGAGCGCGGCGATGACCGTCGGCTACATCGGCGTGACGGGCGGCGAGTTCACCGTCGTCTCGTCTATGGTGCCGCTCACCATCCTCATCACCTGCACCGCGACGCTGGTCTACATCCACTCGCGGTTCGTCGATCACCCGCCCGGGCGCTCGTGGGAGGAGCACCAGGTGTTCGCGCTGGCGAACAAGTTCCTCGCCTGCAGCGCCTCGGTGTTCGCCACCGCGGTCGGGTTCGCGGCGCTGGCGGTGTCGAAGATCCGCCCGGTGCGGCTGATGGGGATCTGGGTCGCCGTCGGGCTGGTCTTCACCTGGCTCGCCGTGTTCACGCTCTTCCCGGCGCTGCAGCGCATCCTGCGCACGCCGACGGAGCAGGGGCGCAAGGCGGCCGCGCAGTGGTTCGCGCAGCTCGTCGCGTGGCTGCCCCGCTTCTCCTATCGCTGGCGCTTCGCGCTCGTTCCCGGCTCGCTGGCCCTCTGCGCGCTCGGCGCGATGGCGCTCTTCGGCGTGCGCGGCGTGCTCGCGCCGATGGACCTCCAGGTCAACGCGATCGAGTACATGCCCCACGACGCGCGCATCTACCTCGACACGAAGCAGATCGAGCAGCAGGCGGGCGGCCTGTCGCTGACCGAGGTGTGGCTGCGCAGCCCGAAGTACGGCGCGGTGACCGACCCGGCGGTGGTGCGCGGCCTCGACCACTTCCAGCAGTCGCTCGACGCCGAGAAGTCGATCGGCTCGACGGTGGGCCTGACCTCGATCCTCAAGCTGCTGCGCTACGTGGGCGGCCATCCGGCGGCGCTCCCCGCGAGCGACGACGAGCTGGAGGAGCTCACCTCGAACCTCGAGACGCTGCTCGCCGCGAAGAACCCCGACGGGTCGCCGCGCGAGCCGAACCTGCTGCACTTCATCGAGCCGAAGAACCTCTCGCAGACGCACTTCGCGGTGATCTCGCGGACCGTCGACTACAAGGATTACCAGGCGCTCGAGCGGCTGCTGGATGCGAAGTGGAAGGCGGCGCTGGCGAGCGACCCGGCGCTCGGGACGTTCGAGATCGAGACGAAGGACGGGCGCCGCGCGCCCGGCATCACGGTGACGGGGCTGGCGCCGCTCCAGGCGAAGATCGGCTACTACCTCGTGCCGACGCTGGTGGAGAGCTTCGGACTCACCGTGGTCGTCATCTTCGCCACCTTCCTGCTGGTGTTCCGCAACGGCGCGGCCCGGGTGATGGCGATGATCCCGTCGCTGTTCGCCATCCTGGTGATGTTCGGCGTGATGCGCCTCGTGGGCATGAACCTCAACGCCGCCACCATCCTGATCGCCTCGACGGTCCTGGGAACCTCGGAAAACGATCAAATCCACTTTTTCTATCATTTCTTGGAAAAGAAGGATTCCTCCGCCGAGGTGAAGATGCGCCACACCTTCCTCATCGCGGGGCGGGCCATCTTCTTCGCGACGCTGATCAACGCCTGCGGCTTCCTCGCCTTCGCCATGGCCACACTGCCCCCGATCCGGCAGTTCGGGATCCTCTCGGCGCTCGCCTTCGTGCTCTCGATGATCGCCGACTTCACGGCGCTGCCGGCGGCGCTGTGGCTGGTGTTCCGCGAGCGGCCCGACGCGGTGAAGGCGGCGCAGGCCGCCAAGGAGGCATAGGTGCGCCGACGCAACGACCTCTACGTGCGCCTCGCGCCGCTGCTGCGCTGCCCGTCCTGCGGCGCCGCGGCGATGACTCCGGTGACGCGCGCCTTCCACTGCGGCGCCTGCGGCCACGACGCGCCGGAGCACAACGGCTGGTTCGATTTCCTGGGCGGCGCGGCGCAAAGCGAGCTGTCGCGCCCGTCGCTGGGACAGCGCCTCTTTTTGGCCTCGCTCAGCGCGCGGCTCTACGCGGCCCACCGCGAGAGCCCGGGGATGTGGCTCCTCACCGGGCACACCTTCTCCGACGAGGCGCGCTGGCTGAGCGACGCGCTCGCGGCGCGCTCCGACGGCGTGGTGCTCGACGTGCCGTGCGGGCAGGGCAACTTCACCGCCGCGATCGCGCGCCGGCTGCGCGGCGGCGCGGTGATCGGCGTGGACCTCTCCGACCGGCAGCTGGACCTGGCGGCGCGGCGGCTGCGCCACGATCGGATCGACAACGTGCTGCTGCTCCGCGCGAGCGCGCTCGACCTGCCGCTCGCCGACGGGGCGATGGACGCGGTGAGCGACTGCGGCGGCCTGCACCTGTACCCCGACGTGCCGCGCGCGATCGGCGAGATGGCGCGCGTGCTCGAGCCGGGGCGGGCGGTGGCGGGGCTCACCTTCCTTGGACACCGCGGGATCGTCGACCGCCTCGAGCGCGCGGTGGCCGGGCCGCTTGGCGTGCGCACCTTCGACTTCGACGAGCTGGGAGCGCAGTTCGAGGCGGTCGGGTTCGAGCGGTGGCGCCACCACGGCCGCGGGTTGATCGGTTGGTTCACGGCGAGCAAGGCCCGCGGGTGACTTAGGGCCCGATCAGGAACGACTTGCTCGGTCTGGCCGCCGATCCATCCCGACCGGCTTCGTTGTTCCTCGGTCAAATACAGAGAGTATTCTCCCTCGTCGCGCCTCGCCGGATCGGGCGCCTCGCCGCCCACTCCTGATCAACTTGTTCCTGATCGGGCACTCAGGGGGCGCGTCGCAGCGTCCCGCGCAGCGTGTACTGGCAGCTCGTCGGCGCGCCGCCCATGCCGAGGAACTGCGTGGTGCCCGAGGCGCGTTCGGCGAGGCCCTCACCCTCGAGGGAGAAGGTGTCGTGGGCGGAGGCGAGGAGCCTTTGCTGTCCCGCGCAATCGCCGGCCGGCTTCTGGTCGGCGACGATCGCCGCGCGGCCGTCGAGCAGCGCGTAGCGGAAGGTGCAGCCGCCGTCGGAGAAGGTGGCGTCGATCGCCCCGTCGCCGGCGGCGGTGATGGTGATGGTGCCGAAGAGCGTGCGGCCCTTCGGCGACGCGCCGGCGCAGGCGATGCGCGTGGACGAGCCGGACTGGTAGGTCCAGGTGCCGTCGAAGCGCGGGTGCTTCGCGCAGCCGGCGGCGCAGACGACCGAGGCGAGGACGAGCAGGGTGCGCATCTCCGCCCTTATAGCAGATGGCCCGGGGCCGATCAGCGCGCCGCCGGCTTGAAGCCGAACCGCACCTCCAGCTCGGGGCGGCCCGCTCCGTCGCCGCCGTCGCCGCGCTCCCGCGCCACCACCGTCACGTCGGTGAACTCGCCCTCGCCCACGGCGAATCGCCGCGTCGAGCGCAGCGTGACGTGGTAGTCGGCCTGCTGCACGAGGCGACCGGCGCGGTTGCCCTCCAGCTCGAGGATCACCAGCAGCTCGTGCGAGCCGGGGCGGATGCGCCCCTCGAAGACGTCCAGGCCGTCGGGCGGCGGGCGGAGCTCGTCGAAGCGCCGGGCGAAGAGGAGCTGCCCGTCGAGCCCGTAGATGGCGCGGACCACGCGATAGCGATCGCCAAGCTGGCTGCGCTGGCGGATCAGCGCCGGCGGGTCGGTGATGTGGTCGGAGAGGCGCCCTTCGAGAGAGAGCGCGGCGGGCATGTCGTCCGGCGGTCGCGCGGGCGGCCGCACGGCGCAACCCGCGAGGGCGGCGGCGAGCAGCAGGGCGCCGGGACGCATGGGCCGATTGTAGCCGTCGCCGGTGGAAGATGCCCCCTGCCGGCACGCGCGGCAGCGCATCGGTTATGATCGAAGGCTACGACCATGCGCCTCCTTCCTATCTCGATCCCTGGCTTGTGCCTCACCCTCGCCCTCGTCGCCGCGCCCGCCCGCGCCGACGACCAGGTGAAGGACCTCGACATCGCCAAGGCCCACTACACCACCGGGCAGGACTACTTCGCAGCCGGCCGCTACCAGAGCTCGGTGAAGGAGTTCCTCGAGGCTTACCGCCTGTCCCACAAGCCGCTGCTCCTCTTCAACATCGCGCTCTGTTACGAGAAGCTCGACGACCCGGGGCGCGTCACCACCTACTACCGCCAGTACCTCCGCGACCGCCCCGACGCCGCCGAGCGCAGGGACGTCGAGGAGAAGCTCGCCGGGATGGCGCCGCGCGTCGCCACCGCCGCGGTGCGCACCGCCGACGGTGCCGAGGTGTGGGTGGACGGCGAGCTGGTTGGCAAGGCGCCGGTGGGCGAGGTGCTGCTCACCGAGGGCAGGCACCACCTCGAGGCGCACTTCGCCGACCACGCGCCGACGATCGTCGACCAGACGCTGCCCGGCGGCCGCGTGACGGAGCTGGTGCTCGAGCCGAAGCAGATCGCGCCGGTGAAGGTCGAGGTGGAGAAGGTGGTGGTGAAGACCGACGAGTCGCCGCGCCGGAGGTGGCTCTGGCCGGTGGTCGGCGTAGGCGCCGCCGTGGTCGCCGGGACGGTCCTCGCCGTGGTGCTGTCGCTGACGCCGCACGGGACCGACTACGCCGCCAACGCCCGATCGAGCTGCGGCGTCGCCGACTGCACGTTGATCGATCTCGGAGGTGGCCGATGAGAGCGCTCGTCCTCGGCGCCGCGCTCGCCGCGGCTTCGCTCGTCGGGTGCGCGCCGACGGGCTACGCGGTGGACCTCGACGTGAGCCAGGGCTGCGCGGCCGGCGTGACCGAGCTTCGGATCGACGTCGCGCTGACGCCGCCCGTCTCCACCAACACCGTCGACGAGAAGGGCGCCGACCTCTTCCCGGGCGGCCACCGGCACGTGGTGGTGGTTCCGCCCGCGGGCACCACCGCGCTCGCGATCACCGTGCGCGCGATCGCGGGCGCCACCGTCGTCTCGACTCGCACCCTGCAGGTCACGGTCGCGGGCACGGAGATCGATCACCAGAGCCTCGCGCTCGACGGCTGCACCTTCGACGGCGGCGTCCCCGACGGGCGCGTCGACGGCGGCGGCGCGACGCACCTCGATTCGCTCTCCATCACGCCGGTCAACCCGCAGCTGCCGCAGGGCACCAAGCTCCAGCTCTTGGCGACCGGCAAGTACAGCGACAACACGGTGAAGGACCTCACCGCGGTGGCGACGTGGTCGGTGAAGGGCAACGCCGCCACCATCTCCAAGAGCGGCCTGCTGAAGACGGTGGAGCCGGGCCTGGTCACGGTCGAGGCGACCGTGGCCGGAATCACCGGCGCCGACGCCGTGTTCGTCACCAACGCGACGCTGCAGTCGATCGTCGTCGAGCCGGCCAACCCGACGCTGGCGAAGGGATCCAGCGAGGCGCTCACCGCCACCGGCTACTACAGCGACAACAGCACCCAGGACCTCTCGGCGTCGGTGCAGTGGTCGACCGGCGACGGGACCGTGGCGACGGTGGCGGTCACCAACGGCAAGGGCGTGGTGACCGCCGTCGGCGCTGGCACCACCTCCGTCACGGCGAGCGATCCGGCGAGCGGGAAGAGCGGCGCGACGATGGTCACGGTCACCGCGGCCACCCTCTCGTCACTCAGCGTCACGCCGGTGAACCCGTCGCTCGCCGTCGGCACCAGCGTCCAGCTCGACGCCACCGCCACCTACTCCGACACATCCACGCAGGACGTCACCGCACAGGCCTCCTGGACGAGCAGCGATCCCAACGTCGCCACCGTGTCGCTGGGAGGCCAGGTGGTGGCGAAGCAGGCGGGCGCCTGCACCATCTCCGCGACGTTGGACGGCGTGGGCGGCTCGACGGCGGTCGCGGTGACGCCGGCGACGCTCAGCGCGATCGCCGTCATGCCCGCGAGCGCGACGGTGGCGAAGGGCAACACGCTCCAGCTCAAGGCGATCGGGACCTACTCCGACATGTCCACGCAGGACATCACGACGCAGGTGACCTGGGGCACCTCCGACGGTGCGATCGCGACGGTGAGCAACGCGATGGGCAGCCAGGGGCTCGCCTCGGCGCTCACCAAGGGGATGGTGACCGTCACCGCCACCAGCGGCAACGTCGCCGGCAGCGGGACGCTCGACGTCACCGACGCCACGCTCACTTCGATCGTCGTCACGCCGGCCAACCCGTCGCTTCCCGATGGCACCACGCTGCAGCTCATGGCGACCGGCGTCTTCTCCGACAACACGACGCAGGACCTGACGGCGACGGCCACGTGGATGTCGGCCTCGCTCGCCGTCGCCAGCGTCGGCACGGGCGCCACCAACCCGGGCCTGTTGACGGGGAACACGCCCGGCACGACCACGATCAGCGCGGCCTCGGGCCAGGTGACCTCTCTCGTCAAGGTCACCGTCACGAACGCGGTGCTGATGTCGATCGCGGTGACACCGGCGATGACGACGCAGACGCCGATCGCCTACGTACGGTACGCGGCGACGGGCACCTACAGCGACAACACGACCCACGACATCACCAGGGTCGTCACCTGGAACAGCTCGAACGACAAGGTCGCGAAGATCAGCAACAGCAACCTGAACGGCAGCGGCAAGGGGCTGGCGACGGTGCTCGCGGAGGGGACCGCGATGATCACCGCCGGCGTGAAGAACGGCCCCACGAGCCCGGCCGCCACGCTCACCGCGACGCCGCCGGTGCCCACCTCCTACGCCATTTCCCCGGTGAACGCGTCGGTGCAGAAGACCAGCTTGCAGCAGTACAAGGCCACGCTCACCTTCTCCGATCACTCCACCCAGGACCAGACCGGCGCGACCGCCTGGTCCTCGTCGAAGATGCTCATCGCCACCTTCGTCGGAGCCAATCTCACGCCGGGGCTCTGCCACGCCCTCCTGCCCGGCAACACCACCATCACCGGCACGTTCCAACAGTGGACGGCGACGACGACGCTCACCGTCACCCCCTGAACGCCGCGGCGACGGGCGCGCGCACTCACCCGATGATCATGTCCTCGCGGTGGAGGTCCCCCTCGGCGAAGCGGGCGAGGCGCCAGCGCTGCAGGAACTCGGGCTCCGCGCCGCCGGCGAGCCACTCGCCGAGGTACTTCGACACGACGGGCGCCATCATGAAGCCGTGGCCGACGAAGCCGCAGGCGAGGTAGAAGCCGGGCACCCCCGGCGCCTCGCCGACGATGGGGTTGCCGTCGGGCGTGACGTCGTAGGGGCCCGCCCACTGGCGCAGCACCCGCACCTGCGCGAGGCGCGGCATGACGCGCGTGATCTCGCGCGCCAGCGTGGTGAGGAAGACGAGGCGCGATCCCATGTTCACGCGCTCGGAGAGCCCGTCCTCGACGGTGATGCCGGTGACGATCTCGCCGCGCATCGACTGGCTGAAGTACAGGCCGCTCCTCAGCACGCTCACCATCGGCCCGAGGAACGGCTTGAGCGGCTGCGTCGCGAGGATCTCGTGGCGATGAGGTCGGTTCGGCAGCGACACGCCGACCAGGCGCGCCACCGCGGGGCTCCACGCGCCGGCGGCGTCCACCACCCGCTGCGCCGTGAGCGCGCCCTTCGAGGTCGTGAGGCGGAACCCGCGCGGTCCCGGCTCGATCGTCCGCACCTCGCAGGCGGTGTGGATTTCCACGCCGCGCGCGGCCGCCTGGTTGGCGTAGCCGTAGAGGAACGGCCATGGGAAGAGGATGCCGTCGCGCGGGTTGAAGCAGGCGGCGACGAAGGAGCCCGGGGCGAGGTCGGGGACGATCTGCCGCGCCTCGTCGGGGAGCAGCATCCGCGTCGGCACGCCGAAGCGGTTCTGGAGCGCGACGTTCTGCTCCATCCGCGCGCGCTCCCCGTCGCTGGAAGCGAGGAACAGGTAGCCGCCCTGGCGCAGCCACACGTTGACGCCGAGCTCCTGCGCGAAGCGCTTGCACAGCTCCACCGACTCCCGCATCAGCCGGATGTTCGTCTCGGTGGACCACTGCATGCGGATGCCGCCGCCGTTGCGCCCCGAGGCGCCCGAGGCGAGGTAGCCGCGCTCCAGCACGACGACGTCGGTCACGCCGCGCAGCGCGAGGTGGTAGGCGAGCGCGAGGCCCATGATGCCGCCGCCGACGATGGCGACGTCGCACTCGGGCTTGGGCGCGCCGGCGGCGAGCGGGCCGCTCATCGCCCGCGCCCTCGTCCCGTCGGGAGCGCGCCCTCTCCACCGTCGCGCGCCAGCGTGCCGAGCGCCACCGGCGCGATCGGCGGGCGGCTGGTGAATGGCTCGCCCTCCGACGGCGGCTGGCCGGTCGTCCGCGCGAGGAAGAGCGCGCAGGCGACCATGCACTCCTTGCCCTGGCAGGGTCCGGTGCCGAGCCCGGTGTAGCGTTTCACCTCCTCGATGTGCGCGTAGCCGAGCGAGGTGGCGTGGGCGAGGTCGTCGAGCGTGACGTCCTCGCAGCGACAGACGATCACCTTGCCGGCCATCAGCGCTCCTCGTCGAGCGACGCGGCGACCGCGCGGCCGACCGCCTCGCCGTGGGCGCGCGCCCCGTCGACGCCGCGGTAGCCGCACACGTCGCCGCAGGCGAACACGCCGGGGACCGAGGTGGCGCCCCGCTCGTCCACCACGCAGGCGAAGCCGCCCGCCGCCTCGGAGAGCGCGACGCGCACGCCGTGCTGGCGCGGCAGGTCCGAGGCTGGCGCGGGCGTGGTGGCGACGGCGACGGCGTCGCACTTCACGCGGCGCAGCCCCGCCGGCCCCTCGATCTCGAGGGCGCTCACCCAGGCGTGGCCGCGCGCCGCCACCGCGCGCTCGCTCACGCCGTCGACGCGCGTCACCTCGCACCCCGCGGCGCCGAGCGCGTCGGCGAGCGCGGCCGCGTAGGGCGAGTCGCCGAGCACGAGCGGCCGCTGGCCGGCGAGCACGCGGTGACGCACGAGCAGCGCACCGACGGCGCGCGCGGCGAAGATGCCCGGGCGATCGTTGTCCGCGAACAGCGCATTCACGTCGAAGCCGCCGGTCGCGTAGACGAAGCGGCGCGCGAAGACGCGCGTGAGCGTCCCGCGATCGTCGACGGCGAGGAGCCCGCCTTCGTCCTCCGGGTACCAGGCGAACGCCGAGGCGCCCTCGTGGATCGCCACGCCCGCCTCCGCCGCCCGATCGGCGAGCGCGCGCCCCGCGTCCGGTCCATGCGCGGGGTGGCAGAGGAGCGATCCGCCGGCGCGGTCGCCCTCGTCGAAGAGCGCGATCCGGCGCCCCTCGCCCGCGCAGGCGAGCGCCGCGCTCAGGCCGGCCGGCCCGCCGCCGACGATCGCCACGTCGACGGAGACGCGCTCGCCGTGCACCTCCCCGAGCGGCGGATCGCTGCGGTCGGGCAGCCGGCCCAGGCCGCCCAGCTGGTGCACCACCTTCTGCATCAGCGCGTTCACCGGGCGCGGGTGCGTGAACATCGTGTGGTGGTCCATCCCGCGCGGGAAGAGCCAGTCGGTCGCCGCCAGGAGATCGAGCTTCCCCGACGGGAACGCGTTCTGGCGCTCCACCTTCAGCCCCTCGCGCGCCGGGGCCCTGCACGCGCGCACGTTGGGCTCGCCGTCCACTCGCATGAGGCACGCGCCGCAGTGGCCCGAGAGGCAGAAGAACGAGCGCGGGCGATGGTACTTCGCGGAGTGCGACAGCACGCGCACGCCGGCGGCGAACAGGCTCACGGCGACGGGCTCGCCGGCCACCGCCGGCACCGCCTCGCCGTCCAGCTCGACGGCACAGTCGGGTCGGCGCGGAGCGCTCATGCGGCGCTTATAGCAACCGCGCCGACGGCAACGCAAGCAGCTGCGACCGCGTCCTGGCCGCGTCAGTTCTGCTGCAGCACCACCGCCGTCCGCAGCACCTCGGGGAACTCCTCCGGCGTCGCCACCCGCACCGGCCCCGGCGCCATCGTGCGGCGCAGCCCGTCGAGCAGCCACTCGAGCTTCGCGCGCTGCTCGCCGTCGAGGCCGCTCGCGTCCAGCTCGAGCAGCGCCTCCATCGTCGCCCCATGACGGCGCGCCACCGCCGCGCACGCGCCGGCGGCGAACCCGAGCGCGATCACCAGCTCGGGATCCCGCTGGTGCAGCACCTCCGCCTCGAGGAGCTTCTCGTCGGCGAGGTGGTCGATCGCCTCGCCGCGCTCCTCGGCCTCGGCCAGCTCGTCGGCGTGCTCCCGCAGCAGGACGTGATAGCGCACCAGCGTCGCCGCGCCCTCGACGGTCAGCTCCTTGTTCCCCGACGCGGTGCGGGTGACGTGGATGAGGTGGCGCATGGCGAAAGTCTAGCGCCGAAGCGGTCTGGTTCGGTTCGCGGACGTCGCGACCAGGTGTCGAAACGCCGGCACGCGCCGGGCGATGCGCTGGCTTGCTCATCGAAAGTGAATTTGATATTCACTTGCAGCACCCCCCGCAGAACCCAGCCTGGAGACACCATGCGCTTCGCCCGAGACCTCGCCCTGTTCGCCCTCCTCCTCCCGTCGCTGCCTGCGCTCGCGCAGCCGAAGATCGAGCTGCCCCCCGAGGATCCGAGGAGCGCCATCCCCAAGCCCGCGGCGATCGACCTCCCGCGCGAGTCGCAGATCGGGGTGCCCCTCGACGACCACCCGATGAGCGGCACCGCGCTGGGCGGCTACGGCGAGATCGTGCTCAACGCCCCCGACGACACCCAGCCGACGACGATCGATGTGCGCCGCCTGGTGCTCTACGTCGGCCACAACTTCACCGAGAAGCTGCGCTTCTACGGTGAGCTGGAGATGGAGCACGCGGTCACCTCCTCGACGGATCGGGGCGAGACGGAGGTCGAGCAGGCGTTCATCGACTACCTCGCCTATCGCTGGCTCAACCTGCGCGCGGGCCTGATCATCATGCCCGTCGGCATCGTCAACCAGGAGCACGAGCCGCCGACCTTCAACGGAGCCGACCGCCCCGACACCGACCTCTACATCATCCCCACGACGTGGCGCGAGGTCGGCGCCGGCGTGTTCGGCGCGATCGGCCCGTTCCGCTACCAGCTCTACGGCGTCACCGGCTTCGACGCGCACCGCTTCAGTGCCGATGGCCTGCGCGAAGGGCACCAGGAGGGCCAGTTCGCGCGCGCGCACTCGTGGGCGGGCGTGGCGCGCCTCGACTGCTTGCCCTTCGCCGGCGCCGACATCGGCGTGTCGGGCTACGTCGGCGGCGCGGGCCAGGGCGACGCGGCGATCGGGGCGGCGCCGGTGACGCTCGTCGAGGCGGACGCGCGTCTGCGCTGGAAGGGGCTCGAGGTGCGCGCCGAGTTCGCCAACGTGTGGGTGGGGAACACGACGCAGCTCAACGCCGAGCTGTACCCCGACGGCGGCGGCGGCGCCTTCGTCGCGCGCCAGATGCGCGGCGGCTACGGCGAGGTCGGGTACGACGTGCTCCGCCCGTGGAAGTCGAAGCTGAAGTACGCCTCGTCGCTGGTCGCCTTCGGGCGCTACGAGCGGACCGACACCCAGGCCGAGGTGGTCGGGCACGACCGCGCCGCCGGCCACGACCGCGAGGCGACCACCGGCGGGCTCAACTTCCGCCCGATCGCCGAGCTCGCCCTCAAGCTCGACTACCAGCGCCGCTCGATCGACGTCGAGGGCGCCCCCCGCCACGGGTGGAACCAGGTGAACCTCGGGCTGGGGTGGATGTTCTGAGCGAGCCCGCTACTCGGACTGCGCCGCGATCGGGGGCGGCGGCGCTCCCCCGTTTCCACCGCCACCCGCCGCTCGCCGCTTCCGTCCGCCCCGGCGGCGACGACGACGCTGCATCGGCTCCTCGCCCTCGACGGACGGCTCCTCCCTCTCCGCCTCCTGCGCGGTGTGGCTAAAGCGGGCGATCTCCTCGTCCGGCGCGATCGACGGATCGAACACCGGCGCGAGCAGCCGGTAGACGTCGAGCGCCTCGCGGAAGTAGTCGCGCCGCACCAGCGCGTTCGGCCGGCCGCGGCGCCGCGTCGAGGGCGCGATCCGTCGCTGCGCGAGGAGCATGTGGCGCGCGCGCTCGCTGTCCCGCCGCGAGACCCGCATCCCATCGAGCAGCGGGCGGGCGCGATCTTCGATCACCTCGTCGACGTTGCGGAGGCCGTCGTCGTCGCGGAACGCCTCGGCGCCGACGAAGGGGCCGATCACCGCGCACAGGAGCACGGCGTTGGTCGGCGTCTTCCCCGCGTGCCCCGCGTCGATGCGATCGAGCGCCTTCCACCACCAGCGCGCGGCCTGCGTCTGGCCGCCCTCGGCGAGCACCAGCCGGCTCAGCCCCGGCATCAGCAGCTCGAGGATCCCGGTGTCGCGCAGCAGCTCCATCGAGCGCCGCGCCGCGCCCCCGCGCAGCAGGCGGTAGATCTCCTCGAGCACGCGCGGCGGGGCGCACTTCGGGATCTCGCCCCTGTGGGTGGTGATCGCGCGCCACGCCGACTCCTCGATCTGGAAGTCGAGCCGCGCGGCGAACTTGATCGCGCGGAGAATGCGCACCGGGTCCTCGCGGAAGCGGATGTCCGCGTCGCCGATCGTGCGCACGGTGCGCGTGACGAGATCGCCCAGGCCGCCCACGTAGTCGATCACCTGGTCGGCCTCGAGGTCGTAGAACAGCCCGTTCATCGTGAAGTCGCGGCGCCGGGCGTCCTCCTCGGCGCTGCCGAAGACGTTGTCGCGCCGGATGAGGAGGTCGGCCGACTCGTCGCCGTCGCCGTCGTCGCCCTCCGCTTCGCGCGGGTTGGCGCGGAAGGTGGCGGTCTCGATGATCTTCGAGCCGAAGAAAATGTGGGCGAGCCGGAAGCGCCGCCCGATGATGCGGCAGTTCCGGAACAGGGTCTTGATCTCCTGCGGCGTCGCGCTGGTGGCGATGTCGAAGTCTTTCGGCGTGCGCTCGAGGAGCAGGTCGCGGACGCAGCCGCCGACGAGGTACGCTTGGTGGTTGGCGTGCACGAGGCGCCGGATCACCTTTTGCGCGTCGGCGTCGATCAGATCCTGGTGGATGGGCATTCCGCTGCCCCTTGGTTATCACAGCGGGTCGATCGCAGCAAACAACGCGCGCTTGACTTGCACGGCGCCGCACCCCGACCATCCCCGTCGGAGATGAGGCTGATCGAGGACGCGCTCGAGCGCGAGCTGGAGGTTCCGGAGCGGCCGCGGCGCATCGTTTCGCTGGTGCCGTCGGTGACGGAGCTGCTGTTCGATCTCGGCGCGGGCGAGCGCGTGGTGGGCGCCACGCGGTTCTGCACCGAGCCCCCGCACGCCTCGCCGGCGCGCGTCGGCGGGCCGAAGGATCCGGAGGTGGCGGCGATCGCCGCGCTCGCGCCCGACCTGGTGCTGGCGGCGAAGGAGGAGAACCTCCGCCGCGACGTAAACGCCCTCGCCGCCGCGGGCCTCCCGGTCTACGTGGCCGACGTGCGCACCGTCGAGGACGCCGTGGCGCTCATCGGCGAGCTTTCCGATCTCTGCGATGCCGAGGCGCGGGTCGCCGAGGCGATCGCGGTGCGGGTGCGGGCCGGCGTGGCCGAGGCGCGTCGGCTCGCCCGCGGGCTGTCGGTGCGCGTGTTCTGCCCGGTGTGGCGGGACCCGTGGATCACCACCTCGAACGACACCTTCCTCTACGACGTCCTCGTCGCCTGCGGCGCGGACCCCGTGCTCTCCGGGCGGCCGCAGGAGCTGCACGGCCGCCGCTACCCCAAGGTGACACTCGAGGCGGTGCGCGCGGCGCGGCCCGAGGCGATCCTCCTGCCCGACGAGCCCTGGCCGTTCGGCGCGGGCGACGTCGAGGAGCTGTCGGCGATCGCCCCGGCGGCGGTGATCGACGGCAAGCTGCTCGCCTGGTACGGTGCCCGTACCGCGGGCATCGCCGCGCTCCCCGATTTGCTCCGCCGCCTCGTCGGTGCCTGATCCGCCGTCGGACTTGACCGCCCGCCCCCGTTGCGGTTCTCTATCAGCCACGCTTCGGGTCCTTCCATAGCGGTGAATAGACGAGAAGGGGTGCCATGCGGACAACGAGAACGCTCTCCATCGTGCTCTTCGGCTTCGCCGCCCTCGCCGCTCGGCGCGCCGAGGCGCAGCAGGTCACGGTCCTCATCGACCAGACCATGATGGCGGTCCCCGCGAACGGAACGATCAACTGCGGTGGTCCGAAGATCGGCGGTTCCACCATGACCGCGATCGACTTGAAAAACACGGGAGGCGCCCAGCTCTCGATCAGCAACATCACCATGGGCGGCCCGCAGGCGGCGGAGTTCCAGATTTCGCAGTTCGCACCTCCGGTGAAGCTGGCGCCGAACACCCCGCTGCCGATGACGATCACCTTCGCGCCGCTGATGATGGGCACCCGCACGGCGACGATGACGATCGCCAGCAATGACCAGAACAATCCGAATTTCACCGTCAATCTGGTCGGCACCAGCGGCGATCCGTCGATCTCGCTCGATACCGGCACCGCCGCCTTCGGCAACCAGCGCGTCAACGTCCCGTCGATGCCGCAGGCGATCAACATCACCAACAGCGGCTTCGGCGATCTGATGATCACCTCGATCGGCACGACCGGCCAGGCGGCGAAGGACTTCACCGTCACCGACGCGAAGGGCAACCCGATCATGCCCTTCACCGTGAAGCCGATGACGAGCACGCCCTTCAACGTCACCTTCACCCCGTCGGCGCTCGGCAACCGCTCGGCGCAGATCGTCGTCAGCAGCAGCGACCCGAACAACCCGACCAGGTTCGTCAACGTGCTCGGCACCGGGACGATGGCGATGCTCTCGGTGATGACCCCGATGGGCTGCCCGAACTGCAAGCTCGACTTCGGCGACGCGAACATCTACGCGCCGAGCATGCCGAAGACGATCGTCCTCCAGAACGCGGGCAACGACGCCGCCAACGTGAAGTCGATCACCTTCGGCAAGGGGCAGATGAGCAACTTCTCGCTGTCGCTGCCCCCGCCGCTCCCGGCGAAGATCCCCGCCGCCGTGAACGGGATGAACGGCACCCTCTCGATCAACGTCGTGGCGCTGCCGCTCACGCTCGGCGCCGTCATGGACAGCGTGACCATCACCACCGACGACCCGAACCCGGGCAACGCGACGTTCACCGTGCCGCTCACCGCCAACGGCGTCGGCGGCTCGATCACCGCCACGCCGAACTTCGCCGACTTCGGCACGTGGCCGACGGGCAAGACCTCCGATCCGATCAGCATCATGCTGACCAACACCGGCACGGCGGACCTGAACGTCATGACGATGGCGCTGGCCGGGAACAACCCCGACGTCTTCACCATCACGCCCGACCCGATGGCCTTCATGCCGACCCCCCTGATGCCGGGGATGTCGCTGCCGCTGACGATCACCTTCAGCCCGGTCGTGGCGATGACCCACAGCGCGCAGTTGGTGATCACGACGGACGACCCGAAGGCGAAGACGCTCCAGATCCCGCTCGACGGCGTCGGCGGCACCGGGCCGCAGGTCGCCTTCAACCCGCCGTCGCTCGACTTCGGCCTCGTCGCCGTCGGCGCCACCGCCGGACCCACCGCGATCACCATCACCAACGCCGGCGGCAGCCCGCTTCAGATCAACTCGCTCACCCTCGGCGGCGCCTCGCCGCAGGCCTTCGCGATCGACCTGATGGGGCCGTTCACCATCCAGTCGATGCAGTCGCAGAAGGTCATGGCGACGTTCACGCCGCTCACCCCGGGCTCGCAGAGCGCCACGATCTCCCTCGCCATCCAAGGCATGATGGCGCCGGCGACGTACATGCTCCGCGGCAGCGGGCAGGCGCCGATGCTGGGCGTGGCGCCGCAGGCGCTCGACTTCGGGCCGGTGAAGGTGGGCGCCACGTCGGCCTCGCAGACGGTGAACATCAAGAACGGCGGCTCGCAGCCGGTGGTGATCGCCACCATCAAGTCCACCGACGCGCAGTTCCTCGTCGACACCTCGGCCACCATGTTCACCCTCGCGTCGCAGGCGCAGACCTCGTTCGCCGTGACGTTCACGCCGTCGGCGGCCGCTCCCGCGATGGCCACCATCAACGTCAACGTCATGGGCGGCGTCGGCGCCGCGCTGAGCATCGGTGCGAAGGGCACCGGCGTGTCGAGCGGCGGTGGCGGCGGCGGCGGCGGTGGCGGCCGTGGCGGCGGTGGCTGCTCGGCGGCGCCGGCCCCCGTGCGCACCGCGTGGCCGCTCGCGCTGTTCGCCCTCGCCGGCCTCGTCGTCCTCCGCCGTCGCTTCCGCTCGTAGCTCCCGCTTCCCCTCCCCGATCCATCTCCCCGCGCCGCCGCCGCTCCTCGACGGGGCGCGCCGTTGTACAGTCGGAGCGTGGATGTCTTCGTGCTCGCCGCGGATCCCCTCCTCCCGGAGTTCGTGCGGCGCGGCGTCGAGGCGCACGGCCACCGCATCGAGGCCTTCCGCGATGTCGAGGCGCTCGTCGAGAGCGCGCGCCGGAGCCCGCCCGGCGCGGCGGTGATCGCGCGGCGCGTGGGATCGCGCGGTGCGCCCGAGGTGGCGCGGCTGCTGCGCAAAGACGGGAGCGCGGTCCCGGTGGTGCTCGCCTCGCCCGACGACGCCGATCGCGCGGTGGCGCGCGCCGCGGGCTGCGGCTTCCTGCGCGTGCCGTTCGAGGGCGCCGAGCTGCTCCACGCGCTCGGCGTGGTGACGCGCGAGCGGCGCCTCGTGCTGCTCGCCGACGACTCGTCGCTGATCCACCGTCACACCGTCCCGATCCTCGAGGAAGCGGGCTACGACGTGGTGAGCGCGCGCGACGGCGACGAGGCGGTCACGCTCCACGACGAGCGACGCCCGGACCTGGTGATCACCGACGTGGAGATGCCCGGCCGCGACGGCTACGCGGTCTGCAAGGCGCTCAAGGCGCGCGACCCGCACCTGCCGGTGATCATCTGCTCGGCGCGCGGCGAGGCGCACGACCTCGAGCGCGGCTTCGACGCGGGCGCCGACGACTACCTCGTCAAGCCCGCCGCGGCCGAGGAGCTGCTCTCGAGGGTGCGCGCGCTCTTCGCCGGCCTCGAGCCCGGCGCGCGCGAGCGGATCGTGGTGGCCGACGACTCGCCCGCCATCCGCCACCTGGTTGCCGACTCGCTGATCCGGCAGGGCTTCGCCGTCGCCGTGGCCGCCGACGGCGTGGAGGCGTTGGCGCGGATCGTCGAGACGAAGGCCGAGCTGGTGATCACCGACTACGACATGCCACGCATGACCGGCTTCGAGCTGGTCCACGCCCTCAAGCGCGACCCGGCGACGCGCGATCTCCCGGTGGTGATGCTGACCGCGCGGGACTCGAGGCGCGACCAGGCGCAGATGCGCGCCGCCGGGCTGACCACCTACCTCGTCAAGCCGTTCACCGTCGACAAGTGCCTCGCGGTGGTGGAGCGCGTGCTGGCCGAGCGGCGGCTGCTCGCCTACAAGGAGGCCTCGCGGCTGTACATCTCCGACGGCGCGGTGCGGGCGGCCGAGGAGGCGGCGAGCGACCCGTCGAAGGTGCGCGCCGAGGAGCGCGAGCTGGCCGTGCTGTTCTCCGACATCTGCGGCTTCACCTCGCTCTCCTCGAAATTGGAGCCTCGCGAGGTCGTCGAGCTCTTGAACGGCTTCTTCGACGTGATGTGCCCGATCATCAAGGACGAGGCGGGCGACATCGACAAGTTCATCGGCGACGCGATCATGGCGCTCTTCGAGGAGCTGCCCGAGGCAGATCCGGCGCCGCTGCGGGCGGTGCGCGCCGCGCTGCGCATGCAGTCGGCCCTCGCGGCGTGGAACCGCGCCGCCGGCAACGACGTGGCGGTTCGCATCGGGGTCAACACCGGCAAGGTGGTGCGCGGCGACATCGGGTCGCGCCACGTGCGACGCGACTACACGGTGATCGGCGACGTGGTGAACCGCGCGCAGCGCTTCGAGGCGAGCGCGCCCCCGCGCGGCGTGCTCATCGGCGAGAAGACCTACGAGCGGGTGCGCGAGCAGGTGCTCGTCGAGCCGTGCGGCGAGCTGCGCCTGAAGGGGATCGACGCGCCGGTGCCCGCCTATCTGGCGCTCGGGCTGTGCGCGCCGACGGAGCCGGCGCCATGAAGCGCGTGCGCGTGGTGGTGTGCGACGACTCGCTGTTCATGCGGGCGGCCCTGAAGCGCGTGCTCCAGGGCGACGCGCGGATCGAGGTGGTGGGCGAGGCGCGCGACGGCGCCGAGGCAATCGCGCGGGTGGCCGAGCTGCGGCCCGACGTCGTCACGATGGACTTCAACATGCCGGTGCTCGACGGCGCGAGCGCGGTGCGGGCGATCATGCGGCAGCGCCCGACCCCGGTGGTGATGATCTCGGCGCACACCACCGACGGCGCGCGCGAGACGATCGAGGCGCTCGCCGCCGGCGCGGTCGATTTCCTCGCCAAGCCGTCGGGCGAAGTGTCGGCCGACTTCGCGCGCCTCGCGCCGGCGCTGGTGGCCAAGGTGCTGGGCGCCGCCGAGGCGACGATGCCGCCGCCGTCGGTGCCGGAGCCGGCGCCGCGCGCGCCGACGCCCTCGCCGCGCTTCGTCGCGAGCAGCCCGGGGGCGCCGACGCGCGTCGTGGTGATCGGCGTTTCGACGGGCGGTCCGGGGGCGCTCGCCCGCTTCCTGCCGGCGCTGCCGCGCGACGCCCCCTTCGGCCTCCTCATCGTGCAGCACATGCCGGGCGGCTTCACCCAGGCGCTCGCCGAGCGGCTCGATGCGATCTGCGCCGTGTGCGTGCGCGAGGCGCGCGCCGGCGATCGCCCCCAGCCCGGGCTCGCCTTGATCGCGCCCGGCGACCACCACCTCGAGGTGGCGCCCGACGGCACGCTGGCGATCACCGATGGCCCCGAGGTCAACGGCGTGCGGCCGTCGGTGGACGTCACCATGCGCACCGCGGCCGGCGCGTGGGGCCGCCGCGTGACCGGCGTGGTCATGACCGGCATGGGGCGCGACGGCGCCGAGGGGCTGCTGGCCATCAAGCGCGGCGGCGGCGCGACGCTGGCGCAGGACCGCGACTCCTGCGTCGTGTTCGGGATGCCGCGGGTGGCGATCGAGCTCGGCGCGGCGGACCGCGTGGTGCCGCTCGACGGGCTCGCCGGCGCGCTCCTGCATCGGTGAGCGACCGCGCTACTGCTGCTGCGGCTCCTCCTCCTCGACGTGCGCCGCCGCGCCCTCGCCCTTCAGCACGAAGGGCCACGTCACCGTCATCGACGCCCGCTTGAAGGATCGGAAGGTGGCGTTGCGCGCCGCCGCCTCCACGCACTGCGCCGTCTGCGTGCCCGCCAGCTCGCCCTCCACCTTCGCGCTCGTCACGCGCCCCGACGAGGCGACCTGCAGCCGCACCGTCGCCAGGCCGGGCTGGTTGAAGAGGTCGAAGCAGTTCGCCACGCGCGGCTTCACGCGGTCCATGGCCGCGATGATCTCCGTGCGCACGAGGTCGTCGGGCGGCTGGCCGGCCTCGCGGATCGCGCCGCGCGGCGGCTCGGGCGCGTCGTCGTCCGCGTCGACGCCGATCGGGGGCCGCTCGCTCGTCAGGGTCGTCGCCGGCGGCGGCAGCGCGCGCGACGGCCCCGGCTCACCCAGCGCGACCCACGCCACCGCCGCGCCCGCCGCGATCAGCGTCACCCCCACGACGACGAGGAGCAGCCGCCGCACTACTTCTCCATCTTCTTTTTGAGCGCGGCGAGGCGCTCGTCGATCTCGCTGCGGGCGCCCCCCTTGCGCTCGAGCGCGGCGAACTTCTCCGCCACCGCGGTGTCGCGCGCCTCGGTGCGGCCCTCGCGCTCCAGCTCGGCGAGCGCCTCGACCTCGGTCTCGGCGTCGTCGACCCGGCCGGCCATGCGCTCGAAGTCCTCGAACGCCTCGGCGCGCAGGTCGCCCGCGCGCTGCGCGCCCAGCTTCGCCTTGATGGTGCCCTTGCGCAGCTTGATGTGCTTGAGACGGGCTTCGTTCTTCTTCAGCGATTCGTGCAGCTCCGCCGCCACGTCGGCGGCCTCGCGCTCCTCGCGCTGCGCCTCCGAAAGGCGCGTCTCCGTCTCCGCGCGACGTCCGAGGGCGAGCTTCGCCAGCTCGTCGTCGCCGGCGCGCGCCGCCTTCTCCGCGCGCTCGTTCCAGGTCGCCGCCTCGCGCTCGAGCTCGACGATGCGCGCCTGGGCCCGCTTGCGGGCGCCCAGGATGCGCACCGTCTCCTGGCGCGCGCGCTTGGTCTCTTCCTCCATGTCGAGGATGAGCTGCTCGATCTCCTTCGCCGGATCGACCGCCCGCTCGACGGCGGCGCTGACGTTGCTGCGGAACAGGCTGCCCAGACGCCCGAGGATCCCCTGCTTGCGCCCGCCGCCGCCGGCCGCCTCGGAGGTGACGCCGCCCGTCGGCCGCGCGATCTCCTCGCCGCGCCGCGGGACGAGCGCGTGGTCCGGTTCGTCGCCGCCCTCCACCTCGGCCTCGATGGCGCGCTCGCCCATCTCGTCGGTGGCGTACTGCGTCCCGCAGGCGTCGCACTCCATGAGTCGCCAGGCGAGATCGGCCAGCTCGGGGGCGTGCGCCTCGGCCGCCGGCGTCACCTCCCGTTCGATGAACGTCGTTTCGGCGGCGCAGACCTCGCAGCGCCGCCGGGCCACCTGCCCGGAGGGGGTGCGTCGCGTCGCCATCTTGTCGTCGAGCATCGACCACATCGATCGCCTCCTTGCCGAATCGGGCGCCTCGGCACCCAGCCTTGCGCAACGTGTTCCTCTTCGGGCCCTGGGAGACCGCGCCCGGCATCGTGTCGCGGAACGCGGCCCGCGGGCAACTGTGTCGCGAGGGCCACGGTGGGGGCAAGCCCGTCGCGCAGGGCCGCGATCGGTTGACCGGCGCACCAACGCACGGATACTGTAGGAACTTGATTTTTCTCGCCGGGTTGCCGGCGCGCTAGGGAGCCGCCTGATGGCCGATCGCCTGGTCCACCTCGTCGACACGGACACTGCCCTCTCCGCCGAGATCGCCCTCGTCCTCCGCGGCCACGGCCTGCGGGTCTCCACCTTCACCGACGGCAACGAGGTGCTGGCGAGCCGTGACGTCCCCGACCTCGTCATCCTGTGCATCGATCCGAAGCGTCTCGGATGGGGCATCTGCAACCGCCTGAAGAAGAGCGCCGCGCTGCGCGCCGTGCCGCTCATCGTCACCTCCGCCGAGGCGAGCGAGAAGGACTTCGAGGATCACAAGCAGCTCAAGAACCGCGCCGAGGACTACGTCCACAAGCCGTACACCGTCGAGGCGCTGCTGCCGCGCATCGCCGCCCTGCTGCCCGGGGTTACCTTCGACGACGCCGTGGAGATCCCGCTCGGCGAGGACATCCAGATCGAGGAAGCGGACGTCGAGGTGGACGTGGACGTGGAGGGCGCCGCGGCGGCGGTGCAGGCGGCGGGCGGCCAGCTGGCCGAGGATCGATCGCCCCCGCCGCTCGATGGGCTGCTCGAGGAGGAGACGGACGCGGCGTTCGCGGCGATCGGCGCCGATGCGACCCTGCCTCCTCCGCCGCCGATTCACCTGCCGCCGGAGCCGCCGGTGGCGACGGTGCTGCCGTTCCGCGAGCCGGCCACGCCCCCTCCTCCGCCGATCTCCGCGCTGGAGCCCGTCGAGGCGCGTGAGCCGGACCTCGACCTCGGCCTCGACGACGTCGTGGAGAAGGTGAGCGTCACGAAGATCCGCGGGGGCGCGCCGGTCGAAGCGCCGCCCGTCGAGGAGGCCGCCCCGAGCCCGCCCACGCCGTCGGCAGCGACCGCCGAGCTTGCGGCCGAGCTGGCCAGCGTGCGCGAGGAGTGCGACCGGCTGTCGCGCGAGCTGGAGGACGCGCGCGCCCGGAAGTCGGAGGGCTCGTCGGTGACGACCTTCTCGCGCGAGCGCGAGTTCCTCAACCTGCGCGAGGTGATCAACAAGAAGGAGCGCGAGCTGCTCGACCTGCGCGACGCGTCCGACGCCAAGGAGCGGCAGGTCCTCGACATGAAGGAGAAGGTCCGCGAGGGCGACCGCCTGCGGCGCGATCTCGAGGAGAAGCTGCTCGGGCTCGAGAAGGAGGCGATGGCCTCGCGCGAGCGCACCGAGGCGCTCGCGCGCGACAAGCAGACCGCGCAGCAGCGCGAGGTCGGGCTGAAGGCGCGCCTCGACGACGCGCTGAAGAAGCTCGAGCGCTCCAGCCACGAGCTGGACGAGTGGCGCACCAAGCACGCCGGCGATCTCGATGCGGCGGTGACGGCGGCGGCCCAGGCGGCACAGAAGGCCGAGCAGGACCTGCAGGCGATGCGGTCGAAGCACGACAAGGCGCTCGCCGCGGCCGAGGAGGAGCGCGACCGAGCCGTCGGCGAGGCGATCCTGCGCGCCCGCACCGAGCGTGACGAACGCGTGGCGACCGCCGAGGCGCTGGCCCGGGAGGAGATCGGCGCGGCGGCGCGGCGCCACACCGACGAGGCGGCGCGCCGCGAGGCGGAGCACAAGCAGACGCTCGCCGAGGCGCTCGCCGATCACCAGCACCAGGTGGAGCGTCTCCAGCGCGAGCAGGAGGCGGCGCTCCAGGCGCTGGACGATCAGCGCGTGGCCTCGGAGCGCGCGGCCGATGAGCAGCGCTCGGTGCTCGAGAAGGCGCTCGCCGCGGAGCAGGCACGCGCGACGGAGCTGGCGGCGGAGAAGGAGCGGCTCGCGGGCGAGGTGAGGCGGCAGCAGGCGGCGGCGGTCGAGGAGGCGCAGCGGAAGCACGCCGAGGAGCTCGAGGTCACGCGCGCCCAGGCGGCCGCGCGGCTCGAGGCCGAGCGGCACGCCCACGAGGAGGCCGAGGCGAAGGCGAAGGCGGCCGCAGCGCAGGTCGCGCGCCTCGAGGGCGAGCTGGCCACGGAGCGCGCGCAGGCGAAGGCGCTCGGCGGTGACCTCAACGCGTCGATGAACGAGCTGGTCGATCGCGACCGCCGGCTCGCCGAACGGGCGGCGCGCATCGGCGAGCTGGAGGCGGCGCTGGCGCGGGAGCAGGAGCAGGCGCTCACCTCGCGAGCGCGCATCAAGAACGACGAGGCGATCGTCGCGCGCGCCCGCAAGGCCCTCGGTATCGCGCTCACCCTCCTCGAACCGTCGCCCGACGGCGCCTCGAAGGCCTAGTCCAACCCCTCGCCGATCCGTTCGCGGCAGAAGAACTCGACCAGCTCGGGATCGAACTGCCGCCCGGCGCCCCGGCGCAGGAAGTTGAGGCACTCAGGGTAGGGGATCGCGCGCTTGTAGGGGCGGTCGGTGATCATCGCGTCGAACGCGTCGGCGATGCACACGATACGCGCCGCGAGCGGGATGTCGTGGCCCTTCATCCCGTCGGGGTACCCGGTGCCGTCCCAGCGTTCGTGGTGGTTCCGGATCGCCGGGCGCATCGGCTTCAGCATCTCGATCTGCGAGGCGATGGCGTCGCCGACCACGGGGTGCTGCCGCATGTGCTCCCACTCGCACGGCTCGAGCGCCGACGGCTTGAGGAGCACCGCGTCCTTGATGCCGATCTTGCCGATGTCGTGCAGGAACGAGGCGTACTCGAGGTTCTCCATCTCCTCGGCCGGGTAGCCGCACGCCGCCGCGAGCGTGAGGGTGTGCTCGGCGACGCGCGCGCAGTGGCCCTTCGTGTACGGGTCCTTCGCCTCGATCGCCTGCGCCAGCCCGAGGAGCGCCTGCCGGTTCGCCGCCTTCAGGTCGACGTACGCCGCCTCGAGGTCCTTGGTGCGCTCGCGGACCACCGCGTCGAGCAGCTTCTCCCGTCGCTGCAAGCGGGCGTGGTCGGCGGAGAGCTTCTGCACCAGCTCGCGGCGCTCGCGCTCGATGCGCCGGAGGCGGAGCCCCTCGGCGACGATCCCGGGGAGCTGCCAGCGCTGGTCGGGGCCGCCGAGGAAGCGGAACACTCGGGCGTCGGCCTGCTCCTCGATTCGCTCGGCCGCCTCGCGACCGGGCGTCATCAGGATCACGATCGCGTCGGGGGCCGCCGCCGCGGTGGCGCGCAGCATCTCCGTCGCGTCACTGTCGGGCGGGCGGTGGTCGAGCACCACCACGTCGTAGTCGGCGTCGGCGAAGCGCCCGATCGCCTCGGCGCTGCCGCGCGCGAGGTCGCACTCCACGCGGCCCCTCAGGATGTCGCGCAGCTCGCCGAGGGCCACTTCGCTGCGGTGCACGATCAAGGCGCGCGACACGGGAGGAGACCGTAGCATCGCCGCCGGGAGGCGTCGAGGGCCGGCGCCCGGCGCGCGCCGTCGGTGGCGCGTGCTAGGTTTCGCTCGAAATGGAGCTGGTCACCGGCAATCTTCAGGGCTTGAAGCCGTCGCAGCGGCGGCTGCTGGAACGCGTCCACCGTCGGCGCGTCCACCCGGCGCAGGTGGTGTCGTGGGAGCTGGCGTCGTTTTTGTGCGACTGCTCGCGCGACGTCGAGCGGCAGGTGGGCGTGCTGATCGATCGCCGTGGCCTCGTCGAGCACGTGGTGGTGGGCGACGCGCACAAGCTGGTGCTGCCCGACCTCGGGCGCCTCCGCAGCGGCGGCGGACGTCTGCGCGGGCTGCGCCTCGTGCACACGCACCTCCGCGCGGAGCCCCTCACGCGCGACGACCTCACCGACCTCGCCAAGCTGCGCCTCGACCTGGTCGCCGCGATCGGGATGCGGCCCGACGGCGGCGCGGGGACGATCGCCTGCGCGCACCTCCTGCCCGAGAACGCCGACGGCAAGCTCTGGCGCGAGCTGCCGCCGTCGCCGGCGGGTGCCTTCCTTCAGGAATCGGGCCTCGACTTCGCCGCGCTGATCCGGTCGCTCGAGGAGGAGTTCGCGGCGTGCGCCACGGCGGCGCGCATCACCGGCGACGGCCGCGATCGGGCGATGGTGGTGCACGTGGCGGGGCGATCGGGTGAGGCGGAGGCGCGCGTCGTCGAGCTGCGCGAGCTGTGTCGCACCGCCGGGCTGCGCGTGATGGACGTGGTGGTGCAGCAGCGCCCGCAGGGGCCCGACCCGCGCACCCTGCTCGGCAAGGGCAAGCTCGAGGAGACGGTGCTGCGCGCGCTCCAGCTCGACGCCACGCTGCTCGTCTTCGATCCCGAGCTGACCCCGACCCAGTCGCGCTCGATCGCGGAGGCCACCGAGCTGAAGGTGATCGACCGGACGATGCTGATCCTCGACATCTTCGCGCAGCACGCCTCCACCCGCGACGGCAAGCTGCAGGTCGAGCTGGCGCAGCTCAAGTACACGCTGCCGCGGCTCGTCGAGAAGGACACGATGATGTCGCGACTCACCGGTGGCATCGGCGGCCGCGGCCCCGGCGAGACGAAGCTCGAGATCAACCGCCGCCGCGCGCGCGAGCGCATTCGCAACCTCGAGCGCGAGATCGACGAGCTGGGACGGCGCCGCGTCGGGCGCCGCGCGCTGCGGGTGTCGCGCCGCCTGCCGGTGGTCTCGATCGTCGGTTACACGAACGCCGGAAAATCGACGCTGCTCAACACGCTCACCGACGGCGACGTGCTGGTCGAGGACAAGCTCTTCGCCACGCTCGATCCCACCTCGCGCCGGCTGCGGTTTCCACTTGGAGGGCCTTCGGCCCCCCCGTCCTTCGGCGGGGGCCCAGGGGAGCGCGAGGTGATCCTCACCGACACCGTCGGCTTCATCCGCGATCTGCCGCGCGACCTGGTGGCGGCCTTCCGCGCCACGCTCGAGGAGCTGGCCGAGGCCGACCTGCTCCTGCACGTGGTGGACGCGGCCGACCCGGCGCACGAGGCGCAGATCGCCGCCGTCGAGCGCATCCTCCGCGAGCTGGAGATGGACGGCAAGCGGCGCCTCCTCGGCTTAAA
>JAJXSP010000337.1:0-6030 GCA_021784515.1 Myxococcales bacterium
CGCGTGGCGGATCCGCGCCGGCCACCCGTGGGTCTTCCGCGATGGGCTCGGTGGGCGGCCGCTCCCCGTGCCGACCGGCGCCGAGGTGGACGTGCTCGACGGCACCGGCGCCTTCGTGGCGCGCGGCCTGTACGATCCCGAGGGGCCGATCGCGCTGCGCGTGTTCAGCCGCGAGCCCGGTGTCAGCCTCGACCGGAATACCATCCGGGCGCGCGTCGACGCCGCCCGCCGGCTGCGCGAGCGCCTGCTCCCGCCATCGCTGACCGCCTTCCGCGTCGTCCACGGCGAGGCCGACGGCCTGCCCGGTGTGACGGTGGATCGCTACGGCGAGTTCCTGGTCGTCCACCTCTATACGCCCGCGCTCGAGCCGTTCGCGCCGGCGCTGCGCGAGGCGCTCGCCTCGGTCTGGTCGCCGCGCGGGATCTACGAGCAGCACCGCTTCCGCCCCCAGACGGGCGAGGGGCAGCGTGCCCCGGCGCAGCTCGTCCACGGAGAGGTGGCGCCGATCGAGGTCGAGGCGCAGGAGGGCGACCTGAAGTTCGTGGTCGACGTCACCGCCCCGCTCGGCACCGGGCTGTTCACCGACCTCCGTGCGGGACGGCTCGCGGTGGGGCGCCTCGCCGCCGCGCGTCGCGTGCTCAACCTCTTCTCGTACACCGGCGCCTTCTCGCTCCACGCGGCCCGCGGCGGGGCGAAGGAGGTGGTCTCGGTCGACCTCGCGGCGCGCGCCCACGCGCGGGCGCGCCGCAACCTGCAGGTGAATGGGCTGGGCGAGGAGGGCCACGAGTTCATCGCCGGCGACGCCGCCAAGGTGCTGGCGCGAATGGCCGAGCGCGGCCGCCGCTTCGATCTGGTCGTGGTCGACCCGCCGTCGTTCGCGCAGGGCAAGGGGCGCGTGTTCGTCGCGCAGAAGGACTACCGCGACCTCGTCGAGGCGGCGCTGGCGGTGACCGCGCCGGGCGGCTTGCTATGCTGCGCGTCCAACACCGCGAAGCTCGCGCTGGACGACTTCGACCGGATCCTCGGCGACGGCGCCTCGCGGGCGCGGCGCACGCTCGCGGTGGTGGAGCGCTGCGGCCTGCCGCCGGACTTCCCGGTGCCCGCCGGCTTCCCCGAGGGGCACTACCTCAAGTTCGAGATCTGCGTCGCGAGCTAAGGCGCCCGGCCGAAATAATGTCGCCATTCTCGGCGGTCGAGGCGCCCGATCCGGCGAGGCGCGAGGAGCGAGCTTGCCGGGTGCAAGTGACCGACGAGCCTGGGGCCCCACCGAAGGATGGGGAGGCCGAAGGCCGAGAAGTGGGTCGGCCGGGATGGATCGGCGGCTAGACTGATCAAGTCGTTCCTGATCGGGCCCTCAGCGTCACCGCCAGCCCTTCGCCGCGTCGGCGAGGCCGGCGACGAGCGCGGCTGCTGGGATCGGCGCGTGGGCGAGCGGGCGGCCGCCGGCGACGACGCCCGCGGGCTCGCCGGGCGAGGCGTCGGCTTCGTCGAGCGCGACCTGGGGCGCGAGGGCGCGCGCGGCCGCGGCGGCGTCGCGGCGGACGCGGAGCAGGAGCGGGCAGTGGTAGGCGTGGCGGACGATCACCGGCAGCGGGCCGTCCGCGCGCGGCGGCGGCGGGTCGGTGATCCGGGCCTGTGACGGCGCGCCGGTGAGGCTGCGCTCGAGGAGCCGCGTGTCGCCCCGTCGGTCGACCTCGACGAACCCGTGCCGCTCGAGGCCGCGGTGGTGGAGGAACACGTCGATCGAGGTGGCGAAGGTGAGCAGGCCATCCACGCCGGCCGCGCGCGCCGCCTCGTCGAGCGCCGCGAACAATCGGCCGCCGAGGCCGTGGCCGCGCAGCGGCGCCGCGAGCCACGGGCAGAACACGAACCAGCGGCGGCCACGCGCGGCGACGGGCTGCAGCGCCTCCTCGAGCGGCGCCCACAGGACGTGGCCGACCAGCGCGCCGTCACGGTAGAGCAGCCGGCCGTCGATCGCGCGCCCGAGCGCCGGCGCGAGGCGCTCGCGGCGCGCGGCGGCCTCGGCGCGCAGGCCGGCGATCGGGATCTCGTCGACGCAGGCGAACAGCGACGGCAGGCGCGCGGCATCGAGCGGCTCCACGCGCAGGTCGCGGGCGGCGGAGGCTCGCTCCTCCTCGGCGAGGGTCCGCTCGATGGAGGTGAGCGCCTCGGCCTCGGCGCGCGCGGCCTCGCGGGCCAGCTCCTGCGCCTGCTCGCGCAGCGTGGTGGTGAGCATCCCCGTCGCCGGCGGCGGGAACGGCAGCAGCCGCGCGAGCTCGGCCATCATCGCGGCGGCGCGGCGCATCGGACGCTCGACCTCGCCGAGATCGAGCGCGAGCGCGGCGGCCGCGACGGGCAGCCAGCGCGCGAAGGCCCCGCGCGCCTCGGCGAATCGCTGCACCGAGAAGGCGAGCCCCGAGGGATCGATGAAGCCGGCACCGAGCCCGTCGACGAGGCGCGCCCAGGCCGCCGCGCCGGTCGCCACGCCTTCGGGCGCGAAGTCGTCGCCGCGGCCGTGCTCGACCGCCGCGCGCAATGCGGCCCGCGCCGCCATCGCCGGATCGATCGCGTGGCGCTCGACGAGCTGGAGCGCGAACAGGATCCCCGACTCGCCGAGCGAGCCGCGCGCGAGCGTCGTCGGAGCGCCCGCGCCGTCGAGCAGGCCCGACACGATCAGATCGTCGCCGTCGTGGCCGCGGACGATCCCGAACTCCGCCACCTGCACTCCAAAGAGCAGCGTCGGGCGACCCGCCTCGACGCCGGCCACCGCGAGCGCGAACGCCTCGTCCATCGCGCGCGCGAACAGCGGCTCGCCGGCGCGGCTCGCCACCAGCCGCCAGCCGAAGCCGAGGCGCTCGGCGGCGGCGGTCAGCTCGTCGCGCCATGGGTAGCGGTGCGGGCCCGCCGCGGTGAGGCGCTGGTCCACCGAGATGCGCATCGCCAGCCCCGAGGCGGCGGCGATCGCGCCGACGTCGCGCGGGTCGCCCAGGGCGCGAGCGCAAGCCGTGAGCGCCGCCGCGGCGGTGTCCCACGAGGCGGGCAACGTGAGGTCGAGATCCTGTCGGGTCATCGTCGGCGAGTCCAGGATCCTGTTGGGGTAAGCCGCCTGCTGCGGCATTCGATTCGTCCGGCCATGCTTCGTCGCTCCTCCTCGCATTACCGCAAGTAGTGCGTCGTCGTCGCTTCTCGCCTGGCCGGCGGCTCGAACGCCTCGCTACGGCACCTTACCCCAACAGGCTCCTAGTCGATCGCCACGCCCGCGTAGCCCACCACGCGGTCGCGGTCGCCGAAGGCGTCGCCGGAGGTGCCGTAGGCGACCAGCTCCGCGCGGGTGGCGCCGCGCGCCTTCGCCCACAGCGCCATCACCGTCGCGGGGACCACGCCGCACATCGAGAGGTCCTCGTCGAGCACGCGCGCATGCAGCGCGGCGGCGTCGAGCGCGAGGAGCGGCTCGAGGGCGCGCTCGTCGAGCCGGCGGGTGGTGGCGTCGTCGAGGTAGTGGTTCATGTCGCTCGAGGCGACCAGCAGCACCTCGTCGGCGGCGAGGTGCTCGGTGGCGCGGGCGAGCGCCCCGGCGATCGCCTCACAGCCCGCGAGGTCGAGCGGGCCGAGGATGATCGGCAGCACCGTCACCGACGGGCACTGCGCGCGCAGGAACGGCAGCTCCACCTCGAGCGCGTGCTCGAAGCGGTGCGCCTCGCGATCGGCGACGAGGCCCGCTTGCCCGACCACCGCGTCGGCGAGCGCCTCGTCCACCGGCACCGCGTCCCCCGGCAGCGCGAGCGCGCCGCGCGCCCACACCGCCGCGCGCGCCCCCCGCCCGGTGTGGTTCGGCGCGAGCACGATCACCCGTCGCGGCACCGCCGTCGCCGCGAAGTTGCGCCCGGCGATCGGGCCCGAGTAGACGTACCCGGCGTGCGGCGCCATCACCGCGAGCCGCGGCCGCGGCGCCGCCCACGTCGCGAGGAGCCGCGTCACCTCCGCGTCGAGGACGGCCGCGTCGCCGGGGTAGAAGCGCCCTGCCACCGCGGGCGCCCTCACGTCACTCGGGTTGCTCGGCATCGCGTCGTGTTCGGGCGCCGGCGTCCGGCGGCTCAGAAGTCGATTCCCTTCAGCGCGAGGATGCCCTCGCGGAAGGGGTGCTTCACCTCGCGCATCTCGGTCACCGTGTCGGCCAGGTCGACGAGCTCCTGCGGCGCGTTCCGCCCGGTGAGGAACACCGACACCTCGGGCTTGCGCCGGCCGAGCAGCTCGACGACATCGCCGAGCGCCAGCAGCCCCTCGCCGATCGCATAGATGATCTCGTCTAGGACCACCAGCGAGTACTCGCCCGAGGCCACCGCCTCGCGCGCCAGAGCGAGCCCCTCGGCGGCGGCGCGCTTGTGCACCTCCTCGGGGAAGTGGTCGTCGAGGATCTTGTAGAAGCCGGCGCCGGCGCGGACCAGCGTGATCTCGGGGAGCCGCTTGAGCGACTCGAGCTCCCCGTAATGCCACGTCCCCTTGATGAACTGGATGATGAGCACCTTGCGCCCGTACCCCGCGTGCCGGAGCGCCGTGCCCAGCGCCGCCGTGGTCTTGCCCTTGCCGTCGCCGGTGTTGATCAGGACGAGGCCGGGCTTCTGCTGCTTCGCCTTGGGGTGCCGCGGCTGTTGCTCGCTCTCGGGCATGGGACCTCCCTCGTCGGTGCCGCGAGGGAAGTAATACGGCGCGGGGCCGATGTCGAGTGGCGCGTGGCATGGACGATGCTTTTCGTTGAGGCGAAGGGAGGCGCTCGGACGGAGCGCGGACGCAGAGAGGAAACGGAGGGCGTTGCGCCGGGAGGAGCGGGTCTTCTCCCAGGGCGCGGGAAGGCGAGGCGAGGGTGGCACGGATCGGCGTCATCTCGGCGTACCCCGATGAGGACTGGCACGCGGCGCGGATGGTGGCCGCCGCGAGCGCACGGGTGCCGACGGAGGTGCTGTCGCCCCTTGACTTCTCTGCCGAAGTGTGCTCGTCCGGCACGCGCCTCCTCGTGAGCGGGCGGCCCCATCGCGCCTTCGACGCCTTCCTCACCCCGCGTGCGATCGGCGACGACGGAGACCCGGAGCTCCAGATCGCGCTCTACCGCACCCTCTCCGAGGACGGTGCGCTGGTGGTCAACGACGTGCGGGCGCTGACGGTGGCGATCGACAAGTTCAAGACCAGCTGGCTGCTGGCGCGCGGGGGAGTGGCGACGCCGCGGGCGACGGTGGTGCAGCGCGAGCGTGACGTCGCCTCCGCGCTGGCGTCGCTCGGCGGGCGGGCGGTGGCGAAGCCGCTGTACGGCTCGCTCGGCATCGGGGTGGAGCTGGTCGAGGACGCGGCGCGCGCGGCCGAGTGCCTCAAGGAGTGGCGGGCGCTCTACCTGCAGGAGTTCGTGGTGGCGAGCGGCTGGACGGGCGGTGACATCCGGGCCTTCGTCGTCGGGAAGGCGGTGGAGGCGGCGATCGCGCGGCGCGCGCCGCCCGGGGAGTTCCGCGCCAACATCCACCTCGGCGGCCAGGCCAGCGAGGTGCTCCTCGACGACCGGACCGCGCGCCTGGCGGTGCGGGCGGCGCGCCTCCTCGGCCTCGACTACGCGGGCGTCGATCTGATGGTGTCGCGCCGCGGGCCGGTCGTGCTGGAGGTCAACGGCACGCCGCTCTTCCGCGGGATCTTCGACGCCACCGGGCGCGACATGGCCGAGGCGATCGTCGAGCACGTCCTCGCCCGCGTCGCCGCCGGCGCGGAGCGGCAGCCCGCTCGTCCCGAGCGCGCCGAGGGACGGGAAGCGGCCCGCCGGGCCGCCGGGCGGCGGACGGACGGCGCGGCGGGGGCAAAGGAGCGAGCGACATGGCCGAGAAGGTGAAAGGCGGGATGACAGTGCAGGAGGCCGGGCGGAAGGGCGGCGCGCGCGGAGGACGCAAGGGCGGCGAGACCACCCGCGACCGCTACGGCCGCGACTTCTACGAGGAGATCGGCCGCAAGGGCGGGCACAAGGTGCGCGACCTGATCGCGGCAGGGAAGAAGGCG
>JAJXSP010000337.1:6040-7010 GCA_021784515.1 Myxococcales bacterium
TTCGCCGGGGCGAATAGGACAGGGATCGGAGGACCCATGGCGGCAAAGCGCGGAGTCACGAAGGGAGACATGTCCGTCCGCGAGGCGGGCCGGAAGGGCGGCGAGAAGGGCGGCAGCACGACCAAGGAGCGCTATGGCACGCCCTTCTACAAGGAGATCGGCCGCAAGGGCGGCGAGGCGGTGCGCGACGAGCGGGGCCACTCTTTCTACGAGGAGATCGGCAAGAAGGGCGGTCAGCGCGTCCGCCAGCTCATCAACGAAGGCAAGCGCTCGGGTCGCAGGTAAACGAAAAGGAGGACGGATCGATGGCCGAGAAGGAGAAGGAATCCAAGGGCGGCATGACCGTTCGCGAGGCCGGCCGCAAGGGCGGCCAGAAGGTGCGCGACGAGCGCGGCCACGCGTTCTACGAGGAGATTGGTCGCAAGGGCGGTGAGACCGTCCGCGACGAGCGCGGCCACGAGTTCTACGAGGAGATCGGCCACAAGGGCGGACAGAAGGTCAAGGAGCTGATCGAGGCGGGCAAGAAGAAGGGCGGCGGCCAGTAGCCGGCCGGGAGGAACACACATGGCACGGGCAAAGACGACAACGACGCCGGCGCGCCGCGGCGGCGGACCCAAGGGACAGATGACGGTTGCGGAGGCCGGACGAAAAGGCGGCCTCACGGTTCGCGACGAGCGCGGCCACGAGTTCTACGAGGAGATCGGCCGCAAGGGCGGGCACAAGGTCCGCGATCTGATCGCCGCCGGAAAGCGCGCGCTCGAGAGGAAGTAGCGAAATCCGCTCTCCGACGGCTCACGGCCGCAGCGCGGGCCGTGGGCCGTCGCTTGTCGCGAGCGGCCCAGGCTAGGAGCCTGTTTCCGTAAGGCGCCGTCGCGAGGCGTTCGAGGCGCCGCCCAGGCGAGGAGCGACGACGAAGGACTACTTGCAGTAATTCAAGGAGGAGCGACGAAGCCTGGGCGAGCGCATCGGA